>JAFVMQ010000107.1 GCA_017506825.1 Bacteroidales bacterium | reverse complement strand
TTCAACCAGAAGGTGACCGATGTCTGAAAGCCCCTTGATCTTACCTGCGAATCTGTTGCCTGAAATCATGTCCATATAGACTGCAGGTTCATTCAGCCGCCACATCTGGGCGAGATAGAGTTTGCGCAGGCGGGCAAGGCCACCGGTTATGTTCATGTAGCGGGTGCAGTAACCTTTGAAGATGTACATGAATTCTTCGAGAAGAGGTTCCAGGGGAAGTGAGTGACCTGAGTAGAGTGCCATCGAAGCAGGATTGGGGAGTGATGGATCGAAAGACGTCTGGTTGACATTTAGTCCGACTCCAATGATGCTTGACGAAAGCATTCTTTCACGCAGGGAATTCTCTATCAGAATACCGCATATCTTGCGGTCACCGACATATATGTCGTTAGGCCATTTGATCTTGGCATCTATGTCATGCGCGGCAAGCAGATCGACGACTGACAGGGCTGTGATCTCGCTGATGACAAACTGATCCAAAGCCCTCAGAGGTGCAAATGCCCAGGAATCTTTTCCGAATTTAATCACAATGCTGAAAGTAAGGTTTTCCCCAGGGGCGGCTATCCAAGTGTTGCCAGTCTGACCGCGCCCTGCCGTCTGCTCAGAGGATGACAGTACTGACAAATTGTCAAGGGTGGAAATACGCCTTCTGACCTCATTATTGGTCGAATCGACAGTATCAAGCCATATAATGTCATGCTTCTTTGTCATGGTGCGGAATTTGATTATCTTTGCAGGATATTTGCACAAAAATAACAATTAATCAATATATGAACAATAAAGAACTTAAGGTAATCGCGGATGCGATGCTTGAAAAGAAGGGACAGGATGTGGTTTCTCTCGACCTCAGATCTATAGGTACAGCTATTTCAGACCATTTCATAGTATGCAATGCAGATTCAACTCCTGCTGTTGTTGCTATTGCAGATAATATCGAAGATAGAATGATCGAGAAGTGCGGAAGAAAGGTTGCACGCACTCAGGGTAAGGAAAATGCATTCTGGGTTATTCTGGATTACGGTGATATAGTTGTCCATGTTTTCCAGACTCCTTACAGATCTTTTTACAGACTTGAAGATCTTTGGGCAGATGCTGAGAGAACTGTATACGAAGACTAACAGCTGACAAAAGACTATGGCAGAAAAAAACAATACCCCTCGCAGGAAGAAACCTGTGAAGGTTAATATCGGCATTTCCTGGATATACATCATCCTTTTCATCGGAATAGGATGGATGTTCTTCAATCAGGATGGTGCCAATCCTCAGAAAGAGGAGTGGGAAGAAGTCAAGAAACAGTGGCTCGCCGGTGATATCAAGGAAGTTGTTTTCGTGAGAAACGAATTCGAAGGACATGTCACGATCAAGCCAGACAAGCTTGCCTCCTATGAATCTGAATTCGGCGGTAATGTACCGAAGAAGTCACCGCATTTCGTGTTTCTTGTTTCCGGTAGCTTCAATGCTGAAGAAATGTTCGGAGAGCTTAACGATCAGCTTCCTGAAGATGAGAAGGTAAAGGTCGTGATAGAAAACAAGGAGAATTTCTGGGGGATGCTTGAATGGCTCATTTTCCCTCTTCTCCTGATTTTCATGTGGATATTCATGTTCAGAGGAATGAACAAGAACATGGGTGGTGGCGGTCCTGGAGGAGTGTTCAACGTAGGAAAATCTACTGGAAAACTTGCGGAAAAAGACAGCATCAAGGTGACATTCAAGGATGTTGCCGGTCTCTACGGAGCCAAGGATGAGGTGATGGAGATTGTCGACTTCCTCAAGAATCCAAAGAAATATACTGCTCTCGGAGGCAAGATACCTAAGGGTGCTCTTCTTGTAGGCCCTCCGGGTACAGGAAAGACTCTTCTTGCAAAAGCAGTGGCAGGTGAAGCCAATGTTCCTTTCTTCTCGATTTCAGGATCCGACTTTGTGGAGATGTTCGTCGGTGTCGGTGCATCACGTGTACGCGACCTATTCCGTCAGGCAAAAGAGAAGTCACCATGTATAGTGTTTATTGACGAGATAGATGCTGTAGGTCGTGCCCGCAGCAAGAATGGAGGTTTCTCTTCAAATGACGAGCGCGAAAACACATTGAACCAACTTCTCACCGAGATGGATGGATTCGGTTCCAACTCCGGTGTCATCATCCTTGCGGCAACAAACCGTGCCGATATCCTGGATAAGGCTCTCATGCGTGCCGGACGTTTTGACCGTCAGATCCATGTCGATCTTCCTGACCTGAAGGAGAGGGAAGAGATCTTCACAGTTCATCTGAGAGGTCTCAAACTTGCTGAAGACTTCAATCTCGAATTCCTTGCAAAGCATACCCCTGGTTTTTCTGGTGCAGATATAGCAAATGTATGTAATGAGGCTGCCCTTACTGCTGCCAGACATGATAAGAAAGCCATTGATAAACAGGATTTCCTCGATGCTGTCGACAGGATTGTCGGTGGACTTGAAAGAAAGTCAAAGATAATCACTCCTGAAGAAAAGAAGTCTATCGCCCACCATGAAGCAGGTCATGCTACTGTAAGCTGGCTTCTTCCGCATGCGAATCCTCTTTTCAAGGTGACGATAGTACCAAGAGGCCAGGCGCTCGGAGCTGCATGGTATCTCCCGGAAGAGCGTCAGCTTGTTACCAAGGATCAGATGATCGACGAGATGTGCTCTCTGATCGGAGGTAGGGTAGCGGAGGAAATCATCAACGGTCAGCCTTCTACGGGTGCACTCAATGATCTTGAGCGTCTTACAAAGATGGCATATGGTATGGTAACATACTATGGTATGAGCGAAAAGATCGGTACGATGTCATATTATGATTCGACTGGATCGAGAGCGTATGATCTTAACAGGCCATACTCTGAAAAGACAGCAGAACTGATTGATAAAGAGGTAAAAGAGCTGATCGAAGGTATCCATGAGAGGACAGAGAAGATTTTAAAGGATAATTTTGAAGGATTTACCGAACTTGCTGCTTTGTTATTGGAGAAAGAAGTTATCTTTGCAGACGATCTCGAGAGAATCTTCGGACCGAGAGCTGGAGCAAAGCCGGGTGAGGAGATTCCAAAGGATCCTGAAGAAACCGTTTATGAATAATTTTGTAAAAAGGACATTATCAGGTATAGGGTTTGCGGCGATAATGCTCGCAGCTTTCCTTACCAACGAATATGTATACGGAGTGGTGATGCTCCTTTCCCTTATAATCATGATGAAGGAATTCCTGACCATGACATGTGGAAAAGAGTACCGTTATTCGCAAGCGTTGTCTATCCTTTCGGGAGCAACGCTTTTCGTGCTTACATATCTCTATAAAGGATTTGATTTTCCCGGAAGACTAGTTATTCTTTCGTTTGTTCCGGTTTTCCTGCTCATGATAAATTCCCTTTATCTTAAAGACAAGAGCAGATTCGATAAATTTGCCAATCTGTATGCGGCCATGATCTATATAGCGGTTCCATGGTCTGTACTTAATTTTGCCGTCTTCAATGCAGCAGGGGATTTCAACGGAATTCTTCTTCTCTGCTTCTTCTGCATAATATGGGGAACAGATGTAGGAGCATATATCTTCGGTATAACACTTGGACAGAAATACGGAAAGAAACTTTTCCCTTCCATTTCGCCGAAGAAGTCCTGGATCGGTTTCTGGGGCGGTCTTGTTACAGCTGTAGG
>JAFVMQ010000106.1 GCA_017506825.1 Bacteroidales bacterium | reverse complement strand
TCACCGACCTTCTTCCCCATCAGGGCAGCGCCTATCGGGGATTTCAGAGAAATCTTGCCTGCCTCGAGATTCATCTCGTGGGGACTGACTATCTCGAACTTCATCCGGGTATTTGTCGAGAGATTCGTGAATTCAACCCGGCTCAGAAGACACACTCTGTCTTTAGGGAGGGCATTGGGGTCAATAACGCGGGAATTTTCGAGAATCTTCTGAAGGAAACGGATACGGCTGATGGTCTTCGCCTGCCGCCTCCGTGCCTCACGGTACCCGGCATTCTCGCTCCTATCCCCTTGCGCGCTGGTTTCTGCAAGTTGGTCTCTCACTTCAGGATAGACAACCTCGATAAGGTGTTTCAACTCGGCCGCAATCTCGTCGTATCGTTGTTTTGAAAGATATTCCATGGTTCAAATATACTTATTTTTCGCTAACTTATCCATCTATCAGCTTAAGATACCTTGAATTTAACATATCTTCCATAAAGAGACATTGTAAATGTCGATGCAATAATCTATTTTTGTAGGGGAACAAAGCCTAACGATTAACTAAATATTAAATTATGAACGCACTAAAATCAATTCTTGCTGCACTTGCAATGACCATAGCAGCAACATCTGGTGCTCAGACCTTGAAGATGGAGCATCAAGTTGCAGGAATAACCACTTACGAAGCATCCACAGCTGTAAACCTTGTTGTTGTCAAGCCGGAAATAAAGCTTGACAAAGTCGATCCATCAGTGCTTACGGTAAACACTAACGGCATCGAGCGCAATGTCATGACAGTATATCCTTCAGACTCAAGAGGTGCATTCAACCCTGATGGAGAATACCTTGCACTTGGTCTTGAAAAAGCAACAGGACAAGGTATCGGACTTTCAAAGGCAGGAAACGTCTGGAAGGAAGACTATGCAGTCAAGGTAGGCTTGAAGCCTGGCAAGGTTCTTAAGGTGGGAAAACAGAAATATATCGCCATCGAGTGCGAGACAGACAAAGCTCTCAAGGATTTCGTTTCCGAGGCTGACTACTTCAGCAAGGGTACTTTCACAGGCAGACTTACCGGAAAGCCTGGAGATGTTACTCTCACATATGCGTCTTATGAGCCATGGTCCCTCAAGGGTGACGGCGTAGCGAATCCTCTCGTTATCTGGCTGCATGGTGGCGGAGAAGGCGGAATCGACGTATCGATCACTCTCCTCGGTAATGAGGTTGTTTCACTCATCCGCCCTGAAATTCAGTCGCACTTCACAACAGAAGGTGGTACCGGAGGAGCATATGTACTTTCGATCCAGTGCCCTACAATGTGGATGGGAACATCAAAGGGATTCGGTCACGGAGAGTATCCTTCTCTCTATGCAAACGTTCTCAAATCATGCATAGACGAGTTTGTAAATCAGCATCCTGACATTGACCGCAACCGTATTTACCTCGGAGGTTGCTCTAACGGCGGTTTCATGACAATGCACATGCTCATCCGCAACCCTAAGTATTTTGCTGCAGCATATCCTACCTGCGAGGCATACATGGACGAATATATTTCCGACAGAGAAATCAACATTCTCGCGGAGGAGAACATATGGTTCGTTCAGTCATACGATGACACAACCGTAGATCCGAAGACCCACTGCATCCCTACTTTCCAGCGCCTGGTAAAGGCTGGTGCAAAGAACGTATGGATGTCAATGTTCGAGAGTGTAGAGGGCATCGACAATCCTGGACAGAAGCTCTTCGGACATTTCGCATGGTGCTACCTTTTCAATGATGTGGTCACAATGTCACAGGAGCAGAGCGAGGATGATGTAGTACCTACGAATAACGGTGGAGGCACAGTTGCACCTCAGGACCATGCGAACATCTTCGAGTGGATGAACGCACAGGTTCTCACAGCACCTGAAGTGACTCAGCCAAGCTGGCACAGAAGATAAACTTTTTGCATAGATGTATGAAAGAACTTAAGTGTCCTAACTGCGGGAGCGTATTTACAGTTGACGAAGCAGACTATGCTTCTATCGTCAGCCAGATCAGAAATTCAGAATTCGAAGAGGAGCTCAGCAGACGACTCAGAGAGATCAATGGCATCCATGCTGCCGAGCAGAAGGCCAAGGAAGCGGAAGCCCGAGAGAACTTCGGCAAGAAAATGAATCTCAAAGATCAGGAACTGCTTGCAAAGGAGCAGGAAATCAGTCGTCTGAAAGCTAATCTGCAGACAATCGAGGAAAAGACCAGACTGGAAATAGATAAAGCAGTACTTCAGGCCAACAGTTCCAAGGACCTGGAGATAGCAGAGTTGAAGAACAGGAACACTCTCGCCAGAACTCAGGCCGAACTGCAGAAGAACGCCCTCAAGGACGAGTATGAAGCCAAGCTCAAACTCGCTCAGGAGCAGGTGGATTATTACAAGGACCTGAAGCTGAAGATGTCCACAAAAATGGTCGGAGAAACCCTTGAGGCCCATTGCAGCAACATCTTCAACGGTCAGATGCGTCCGATGTTCCCGAATGCATATTTCGAGAAGGATAATGACGCTTCCGGGGGAAGCAAGGGAGACTTCATCTTCCGTGACTATGACGGTGAGACAGAGTACATATCGATAATGTTCGAGATGAAGAACGAGCTCGACGAGACAGCCACAAAGCATAAGAATGAAGACTTCTTCAAAAAGCTGGACAGCGACAGAAAGGCAAAAGGCTGCGAGTATGCAGTACTTGTTTCACTTCTGGAACCCGAAAACGAGCTATACAACAATGGTATTGTCGACGTTTCTTACAGGTATCCTAAGATGTATGTGATCCGACCTCAGTTCTTCATGCCGATAATAACTCTTCTTTCCAATGCTGCAAAAAAGTCTTTGGAATACAGAAGAGAACTGGCAATAGCCAGGAGTCAGTCAGTGGACATCACCAACTTCGAGAACAAACTTATTGAATTCAAGGAAAAGTTCGGCAACAACTATCGTCTCGCAAGCGAGAAATTCCAGACTGCGATCGATCAGATAGACAAATCCATTGCAGCCCTCCAGAAGACCAAGGCAGCGCTCCTTGGCTCAGAAAACAACCTTCGACTGGCACATGAAAAGGCAGAAGACCTGACAATCAGGAAACTGACATACAAGAACCCGACGATGAAGGCTCTCTTCGATCAGGCACGGACAGAAAACTCCGCAGAAGAACAATAACCACATAAGATATAACACATGAAAAACTTGATGCGAAAGGATATGAAGGCGTAGTCTGGGAACAATGTCCCGGAGCACATG
>JAFVMQ010000105.1 GCA_017506825.1 Bacteroidales bacterium | reverse complement strand
GCGGCGTTCATGCTCCAGAAGGAGACAGAGAAGTTCGCTGTTGTAGCAGCATTCGAGGCTGCGGGTAAGCCACAGCTCCTTGTAATGTATTCTGAGGACCTTGTAAAGGCAGGAAAGAATGCAGGTGCAGACGTCCGTGAGGCTGCAAAGCTCATCCTCGGCGGCGGTGGCGGACAGCCAGGTCTCGCGACTGCCGGCGGAAAAGACCTTGGCGGTCTTGGTGACGCCCTCACAAAGTTAGTTGAACTAGCTACCCGATAGGATGAAGAAACTCGACCAGTTCATATTGAAGTCGTTCATAGGACCGTTTGTAGCGATCCTTCTGGTCGTTGTATTCATTCTGATGATGCAGTTCCTCTGGCTCTACATCGACGAACTCGTCGGTAAGGGACTGAGTTTCAAGGTGATATTGGAATTCCTGGGATGGGGCAGCATCACCATGCTCCCCCTCTCGCTTCCTTTGTCGACCCTCCTGTCCGCCATGATGACCATGGGACAGCTGGGAGAAAACAACGAGCTGCTTGCAGTCAAGGCGGCAGGTATCTCTCTCCAGAGAATGTTCATCCCGCTGGCGATCGTATGTCTTGGAATCAGCGTCGGAGCATTCTTCATATCGAATGACCTGATACCGGTGGCATACAACAAGATCTACCAGCTCAGAGCCGATATCGGAAAGACAAAGGACGAGATCAAGATCCCGACAAAGACATTCTACAACGGTATCGAAGGATATATGCTGAGAGTTGAGGAACGCAATGACGATACCGGCATCATGCACGGAGTAATGGTGTATAACCACACCAAGAACAAGAAAGGAAACACCAGCCTGACCATTGCAGACTCCGCAATGATGAAGATGTCAAAGGACAAGAGTTACCTTTCATTCATACTTTTCGACGGATCCAACTACGAGGAGACCAACGACAAGAGCTACAGAGACACCACCCTGCAACTGCAGAAGATCGACTTCCACAGACAGGAGCTCATAATCCCGCTTGAGAACTATGCATTCCAGAAGTCTGACAGCAGCCGCTTCAAGGATCAGGTGAAATCAATGAACCTCGAACAGCTGCACACCAGCGAGGATTCCATAGGCAGGATAAACTCCGAAGCAAAAGCCAAGAACATGGAATCAATCAGGAAGTCGAGGGTTCTGAGATACAACGGACAGTTCGACACGACTTCCAAGGTTGTCCGCACCACTCCTTTCACCAGGGAAGACCTGCACAAATGGAAGAGCATAGATAAGGAAATCGAGTCGGTTCAGAAAGCAAAGACATATGCAGAAGACCTGCAGCAGACAATAATGGCTTACTCAAGGGAAAGGTATTACCACACCTACACCCTCAGGCTTATCGACATTGAGGTCTATAAGAAGTTCGCTCTTGCTATTGCCTGCTTCATATTCTTCTTCATCGGAGCCCCTCTTGGTGCCATCATCAGGAAAGGAGGACTTGGAGCATCGGCAATCATATCCGTGCTCTTCTTTGTAGCTTATTATGTAATCGACATTGCCGGAACCAAGCTGGCAAGGGATGGAGCAGTCGGACCGTTCTTCGGAGTATTCTTCTCAAGTTACGTACTCTTCCCTACCGGACTCTTCCTTTCGTGGAAGGCGATCAACGACTCTACATTCTTCAACATGGATTCGATAAAGAACGGATTCAAGAAAATCAAGGCAACAGTAATGGGAATATTCAAGAAGACAAGAATCGTCTACATGGGTACGCCGGAATTTGCGGTGGCTCCTCTTGACGAGCTCATAAAGAACGGTTATAATGTGGTAGGAGTAGTCACAGTGGCTGACAAGGCAAGCGGACGAGGACTCAAGGTGAATGAAAGTGCTGTAAAGAAATATGCAGTGGAACATAATATTCCTGTACTCCAGCCGCTTTCGCTTAAAGATCCGGAATTCCTTGATGCACTGAGGGCATGGAAAGCCGACCTCTTCGTTGTAGTGGCATTCCGCATGCTGCCGAAAGTCGTATGGGAGATGCCTAAGCTCGGAACATTCAACCTCCATGCAGCCCTTCTCCCTCAATACCGTGGAGCAGCTCCTATCAACTGGGCAGTGATCAACGGTGAGAAGACCACCGGAGTCACCACATTCATGATCGACGACGGAATGGACACCGGCGGCATCATGTACAGATACGACTGCAAGATAGGACCGGACGAAACCGTAGGCGAAGTGCATGACAAACTGATGGAGCTCGGAAGCAAACTCGTTGTAAATACAGTCGAGGCAATCATCGAGAACAATGTGGAACTCCGCGTACAGCGCAGTTTCATCCAGGGATCCGAGATTCTCAAGCCTGCACCGAAGCTGACCCGCGAACTCTGCCACATCGACTGGAATGGAAGGACAAAGGATATCTACAACCTCATCAGGGGTCTCAGTCCTTACCCTGCAGCGTTTACTGAACTGACCAAGGAGGACAAGGTCCTTCAGATGAAGATATTCAAGACAGTCAAAGTGACCGGAGACGATTATACGGCAATGCTTGCATCCGCAGGAATGGAACCTGCAGCGCCGGGAACGGTCATCTCTGACGGAAAATCTTTCCTTGCGGTCACTACTGCCGATGGAGCGATATCCATCACAGAACTTCAGCTTTCAGGAAAGAAGAGAATGGCAGTAAAGGATTTCCTGATCGGATTCAGAGACCCTCAGTCATACGGAACCACCCAGGGAACATCATCACAGATAACCGGAAAAAATGCATAACACTGTCGTCATAATCTGTGACGGAAAATTTCCGAAGTCGGAATATCCCCGCCACCTTATCCGCACAGCAGATTTCGTGGTCTGCTGCGACGGAGCACTCAGAAAATTCATCAGAAACAGCAAGGCTGTCTTCGGCGAAGAACGTCTTCCGGACAAGGTGATAGGCGATATGGACTCATTGTCAGCCTCCCTTCAGGAAAAATACAGGGATATCATCGAAAAGGTCGAAGAACAGGAACACAACGACCAGACCAAGGCGTTCAGATGGGTCATTGAGAATCTCAGCGGAATATCTCATATCTATATCCTCGGAGCGACAGGAGAAAGAGAAGACCACACCATCGGCAATATCTCGCTGCTGATGGAGTATGCGCGTACATACGATCTCGAGGGATTGGGAATAAACGTAGAAATGATTTCTGACCACTCGACGATGTTTGCCGCCACTGACACATTTGAAATGGACTGCGGCGAGGGAAGGAAAGTGTCGATATTCAGCCCTGACAACAGTCTGAGGATAAAGTCGGACGGACTGGAATGGCAGACTGAAGACGTCGTGTTCGACAATTGGTGGAAGGCAACACTCAACAGGGCATTCCAGGACCATGTAAGACTTGAATTCAGTCATAGGTCGATAGCGTTGATCATGCTGAATTAGTCAGAAATAAAATATATGATTTATTAGGATTTCAGCGATTTTCGTTATAATTTTGACGAACTAACCGCGATATGATTAAAATTCATAATACAAAATGAGCGAAACAAAGTACTTCCCTACAACCGAGGCCATTGACCATGCTGCCACAGTGCTTTCGGAGATTCTGGATCCTACTCCGTTCCAGAAAAACAACAACCTCTCCGACATCTACGATGCCGAGGTATATCTCAAGAGAGAAGACCTTCAGATGGTGAGGTCATACAAGATCAGGGGTGCATACAACAAGATCAGGTCTCTTACTGATGAAGCTTTGAAGAACGGCATAGTCTGCGCAAGTGCAGGTAACCACGCCCAGGGTGTGGCGTTTTCATGCAACAAGCTTCAGATCATCGGTTCCATCTTCATGCCGGTGACTACCCCAAAGCAGAAGATCGAACAGGTCCGCATGTTCGGAAGGGAATACATCGAGATCATCCTTACAGGAGATACATTCGACGCGGCGAACGCAGCTGCAATCAGATATGCACAGGAAAATGACAAGACCTTCATTCCTCCTTTCGACGATCCTAAGGTCATGGAAGGCCAGGGTACCATCGGAAGGGAGATCATGAACCAGTGTCCGGACCGGCTTGATTATATCTTCGTCCCTATCGGAGGTGGCGGACTCGCCTCAGGACTGGGAGCATACATCAAGGCAGTATCGCCTGAAACCAAGATCATCGGAGTAGAGCCTGGCGGTGCTCCTTGCATGAAGGCAGCAATAGAAAAGGGTGAGCTTGTGGAGCTCGAGGAAATCGATAAATTCGTAGACGGAGCTGCAGTAAAGAAGGCCGGTGCGAAGACTTACGAAGTCTGCAAGGAAGTTCTTGATGACATCGTGGTCGTTCCGGAAGGAGCAGTCTGCACGATGATCATCCAGATGTACAACAAGAGTGCGATAGTGGTCGAGCCTGCTGGAGCACTTTCAACTGCTGCATTAAGGTTCTACGCAGACAAGATCAAAGGAAAGAAGGTTGCCTGCATCGTCAGCGGAAGCAACAACGATATAACCAGAATGGAGGAAATCCGCGAAAAGTCTCTTCTATATGAAGGACTCAAGCACTACTTCATCGTCAATTTCCCTCAGAAGTCAGGTGCAGTCGTATCCTTCATCAACAATGTAATCGGACCTGCGGATGACCTGGTACACATTCAATACATCAAGAAGACCAACAAGAACTTCGGTCCCGCACTCATCGGTATCGAGCTTGCAGCAAAAGAAGACTTTGAACCGCTTATAAAACGTATGAACGAAAGCGGAATGAAGTACGAATACATCAATGACAATAACCTCTTATTTGAAATACTAATCTGATAACATCATGGCAAATATTGACTGGAGCAAACTTACTTTCTCCTACACAAAGACAAACACCATTCTAAAGACCGTCTACAAGGACGGAGCATGGACACCGATAGCAAGCCTCACAGAGGACTATCTGCACTTCAGTGCTTATGCTGGCGCACTTCACTATGCAATCGAGTGCTTCGAAGGCCTCAAGGCTTTCAGGGGCAAAGACGGCAGAATCAGAATGTTCAGACCTGAGGAGAATGCAAAGCGTCTCCAGAGGTCAGCCAAATACCTTGGAATCGAGGCACCTTCAACTGAGCTGTTCATCGAGATGTGCGAGCGTTGCATCAAAGAGAATGAAGAGTTCCTTCCACCTTACGAAGCTACCGGAGCATCACTCTATCTCCGTCCTACACTGATCGGTTCCAACCCTCAGCTCGGAGTACAGTCTTCAAAGGAAAGCACATTCATGGTACTCTGCTCTCCTGTAGGTGCATATGTCGGCGGTGCTCTTGACGCAGTAGACGTCGTGATAGCACGTAACTATGACAGAGCTGCTCCTAACGGATCAGGTTCTTTCAAGGTAGGTGGTAACTATGCCTGCTCTCTCTACTCTCTGAACGTGGCTCATGCCCAGGGTTACAAGGCAGTTCTTTACCTCGATCCTGCAACAAAGACAAAGATCGACGAGTTCAACTCTTCGAACTTCTTCGCAATCAAGGATAACAAGTACATCACACCAAAGTCTGACTCCATCCTTCCTTCGATCACCAACATGTCACTTGAGACAGTTGCCGCCCATCTCGGAATGGAGGTTGAAAGGCGTGAGGTTTTCGTTGAGGAACTCAAAACATTCGAGGAGGTCGGAGAGTGCGGTACTGCAGTTGTGATCACTCCTGTACACAAGCTTGTCGACAAGCCTTTCCTTGAGTCTGAAGAAGAGACCGTATACACATTCGGCGACGGAAAGTGCGGTCCTAAGTCTCTCAGACTTTACAACTTCATCACCCAGCTCCAGAAGGGAGATATCGAGGATCCGTTCGGATGGGTTCACTTCGTGGAGTAATCCGATATTCATAGACAACAGAATCCCCCGACCATCGGAAAGCAGAAAACTTAGGGAAATGCTTTCCTCCCGGTCGGGGAATTCTGTTTGTCATAAAGCTACCCGGAGGGCTACTTCGGTGCAAGGCGGTAGAGGACAGCGGCAATTATCGTGAATACGATGTTAGGAACCTTTAATCTCGCTGTAGCGCAAGCGAAAGCGGATGGCACCCCCAACGGGAATCGAACCCGTGTTGCCAGAATGAGAATCTGATGTCCTAACCGCTAGACGATGGGGGCTTTTCACACTTACGAAATCTATCTTATACTTAAACTCGACAATTTTCAAATGAAAGTTTTCCCTTGCACCCACTTTTTTTATTTCCTAGGATTAATATCAACATGGCTGGTTCGATACACAGATTTTTCACAAATATCATCTGCG
>JAFVMQ010000104.1 GCA_017506825.1 Bacteroidales bacterium | reverse complement strand
CGAGAAATGAGCTTATTTGAGGGTGTTTTTGACAGCAGAATAACCCTATAAAAAATAGGAGGATTTTTTTAAATAGGGATTCCGAACTGAGGTGGAGCAATAGCGGGAGATTACGTTTGTTGCGATTCTTTAACACGAAGATATAGAGCCATTTAGAAATGAAACTCATTTTCCGGTGGCACCACAAAAAGCCCTTACAGAATACTCTGTGAGGGCTTTTTTGTAAATTATATGCCTAAAATGTGCCTAATTCAGAAAAGAGAAGAGCCTCGTGCCTAAGACCAGGCACAGGGTATGATGTTATATCGGGTTGCAATGTCTGTATGTTTTACGTACCAATGCTCATGACGGGTGGCAAAAATGCCCGTCATGAGAAGCGGGATGCCCGATCGAGCCGGGCATGATGAACCTGAAGGGTCGGGCATGACGGGAAAGTGTTTCATGTGGGTCAAAACAGATTGTGTATGGAATTTGTAAAATGTGTATTGCGAAAACAATGACACGTTAATAAGATTCTTTACCGATTATGAATGTTTTGTTTACCTGTAACAGTCTGTTGAAAGGAAACGGGGTCAGATCAGCAGTGCTTTCACTTAAATCCAGGCTTGTGGATGAGGGGTTGGATGTGCGTATCCTGGCATGTGAAAACGAATACAGCAATGACGTACAGCCTGATTTCCCTCTCAAGCATTTTGTGTTTCCTTTTTTTGAACAGATAATCCATGCAAACGGATTCCGCTATGCAAAGATTGACAAATCCGTGATAAGAAAGGCTGTGGCGTGGGCTGATGTGATTCATGTTATGGAGGGCTTTCCTTTGGAAGCGGCGGTTGTAAGAATAGCGGATGATCTGGGAAAACCATGCGTAGGCACATATCACACATTCTCTGAAAACATAACATCCAATATAGGACTTGCAGAAGGGGGAGTGATAAACCGACTGATAAACATATGGTGGAAGACTTCGGTTTATAACCACTGTAAGTCTGTCCAATGTCCTACGAAGACTGTAAAGGACTATCTCACAAGACACGGCTATTCGTCGAGACTTGAGGTGATTTCCAATGGGGTAGATCTTTCTGGTTATCCTTTATCAGATCTGCAGGCAGGAAAGAAACCATATCGCATAATCACAATAGGAAGACTATCTAATGAGAAGTCTCATCAGACTCTTATCGATGCTATCCGTCATTCACGGCATGCAGCTGAGATAGAGCTGTATATTGCGGGAAAAGGGCCTAAGGCAAAAAAGATCAGAAAAGCCGCCCGTAAGCTCTTCGAAGACGGTATTGTAAAAAGTGATCCCGTATTCGGTTTCTATGATTCCGAACAACTGAAAACTCTGTTGAAGGACTCGTATCTTTATGTCCATTGCGCCAAAGTAGAGGTGGAAGGACTTTCTTGTCTGGAGTCCATCCGGCAAGGTGTCGTGCCTGTCATTGCAGATGCGCCGCTTTCTGCAACTGGTCAGTTCGCTTTGGATGACCGCAGTCTTTTTCATGTTTCGGATTCAGCGGAGCTGGCTGAGAAGATAGACTGGTGGATAGAACATCCTGATGAGAGGAATCGGATGAGTGGGCTGTATTCCGAATCTGCCAAACTGTTCGATATCAGGGAGTCTACAAAGAAGATAATCAGAATGTATGAGGAGGCGTTGAGTGATGAAGCAACTTAGATCGGTTATATTTCTTTGGGTTGCGGCATGGATCGTCATCTCCTGTGGCGTTTCAAAATATTCCGTCAATGCAGTCTATCCTGAAGTAGATGAAAGTCTGGATTATGACGGGATTCTGGAAGAATGCATGCATGATTGCTCGGTCAAGGGACCGGCGCAGAGAAGAATGTATGTATACCTTCCAGGAGACTATTACGGGAATGACGAGAGGTATCCGGTCCTCTACCTTCTGCATGGTGCCCGAGGAAACGAATTATCATGGATAACCAAAGGAAATCTTCTTGGCAATATCGATAGTCTTGCCTCTTCTTCTATGATGAAGGAAACTATTGTAGTGCTTCCTAACGTAAATCAGTACAACGATGACAGGGATTTCGGCAAGTCCCGTCTTAAAGGTGCCATAGAGTCTTTGTTCGAAACAGACGGAATGGTCGAGGCAGCATTCATGAATGATGTGGTAGCGACGGTAGACAGCATCTACAGGACCATCCCCGATAAGGAGCACAGGGCTATCGCCGGGCTCTCGATCGGTGCCATGCAGTCGATGTATATTTCTGCAAATGCACCTGATTCATTCGCTTATGTCGGATTATTCTCATCCATGATTCATCCTTTTCTTCGGAAAAGCGAATATTCCTCTTTCTATAAAGGGCTTAAATCAAAACTGAAGCTTCAGTTCCAGTCTCCGCCACAACTGTATTCCATCATGATCGGCAGAACGGATATTTATTATCCCCGCATGAAGTCATTTTCACGATATCTGGAAAGAAAAGAATATCCTTTCGTCATGCACATAACCAGCGGAGGCCACCAGTGGTATAACTGGGAGGCCTTCGCCAATATATTTATGCAGCAGCTGTGGAAATAGGTCAATATGTCAGAGCTGTTTCGTAGTATGTGTCGAAGCATGGATAGCTGTCAAGAGGATCCGGCATGCAGAAACTGAGGCCTTCGAAGACAGGGGAGCCAGTCTGACCGGCAGGTTCATACAAAACTGTTTCTGCATCGATTCCTTCAAGCTTGACCTTAACCTTTCCGCCAGAATATCTGTAATGCAGGGTTCCGTTTCCTATCTTTACGGAAGTCTCGAGTTCAGTGATTTCAGAAGGAAGCTTAGGCTCGATGACGATGATTCCATTAAGGAGGTCAGGACGGATGCCGAGGAAATGCTGGTACCATACGCGCAGGTGTTCGGCGTTGCTCCATGCCTGGAGGAATGTACCTGAACGGTTGACCCAGGTCTTTCCTTCGCGTGGATGGGCATCTGCGTTTTCGCTGAGGCTTCCGACGGCTCCTTCGTGCAGAGCCTGTCTGTTCATGTTCTTGAAGAGTTCCCAGGCTGCGTCGACCTGTCCGTATTCGATCATCCTCTGCATCGCGATTCCGTTGTTCCAGAGCCAGATGGTTCCGTTGTGGTATGCATCATCCTTGTGGTAGTAGTTCCAGTTCTCGTGCTGAGGGTGGAACTGCCTGTCCCACTGGGCGAGAGATGCGACTCCCCATGGATACACGAGCTCCTCCCATGAGCGTCTTGTCACCTTCTGCTTGAAGTCGTCGTCACCGATGAGGTCGAAGCAGTAGAGCTGGTTAGGGCGGAACTGGAGGTCGGCGCTGCCGTCTGAATTGAGGTGGTCATAGATATATGATTCGGCCTTGTTGCAGAAATCCTGCTCGAAGTTGCTTGCCATCAATGTGGCAAGTCCGCTCCATTCTTCAGCCGATCCCATGTCGTCCATCATTGCGGCGATTTCGCTGCCGGCCATGAGCTGGGCGTACCAGAGGGCCTGGATGTCGTTCGCGCGGTTGCCGCGTGGCGAGCCCGGTATGCCGTTTCTCTTCACGTCCATCCATGTGTCCGCGTCGGCATGGGTCAGATAACCCTTTTCGTCGGTGTAGTTCTTTATCGATGCATCGATGCTCATCTTTATGGCCGGATAAAGATCGTGCAGGAATTCTGT
>JAFVMQ010000103.1 GCA_017506825.1 Bacteroidales bacterium | reverse complement strand
GGTGGTGAAATGGTAGACACGCTACTTTGAGGGGGTAGTGGGAGTAATCCTGTGCGAGTTCGAGTCTCGCCCACCGCACAAAAAAAGAGCTTAATCTTCGGTTAAGCTCTTTTTTTTATTTAAATTTGCAGCTATAATCGAAAATCAGCTATGAAGAAGATATACTGTCTTTTATTATTGTGTGCGCTTTGCATTCCATCAGTTGCACAGGAGTACCCTAAACTTAAAGAACTTTCTGACAAGGAATCCGGTCACCAGCTCAAGCCTTTTGAAAAGAAAGGCGAGTGGGGTTATGTGAATGAAAAGGAGAATTTCCGTATCAAGGCGAACTTCGAGTCTGCCGATGAATACAAATTCACAATGAGGAACGGGAAGGATACCGTTTATTATGCCAAGGTCGGATTCGGCGGCAAGTTCGGTTTCCTCAATGACCGCGGACTCTTTCTCCTCGTTCCTGAATTCGAGGTCCTTTCCGATTTTGACAACGGTTCGGCTGTCTTTACAAGAAACGGACAGTCGGGAGTTGTAGATGCTACCGGAAAGATCCTTGTAGACGGCTACGATGACATCAAGCCGTTTGACCAGTACGGTCTTGCATGGTTCAGGAAGGACGGACTTTGGGGTGCCTGCGGTTATGACGGAAAGACAGTCTTTGCGAACGAGTATCAGTATCTTCCTGATGTGCCTTGCGGAACCATGACCCTTATGGAGATCAAAGGCAAGTTGGGTCTTCTCTCTTTTACAGACAAGCGTATTGCTCTTCCTGCATGTGCCGACTGGATCGGTCCTGACATGAAGGATGCTGAACTTGTGCTTTATCGCAAAGATGGCAAGTTCGGTTGCTTCCATGCCAACGGCAAGAATCTCCTTTCTGCAGACTTCGATTATATATCATCGTCAGCAAACGACAAGATACTTGCTTCAAGAAACGGCCTGTACGGACTTTATGACAAGAGCGGCAACTGCATCTTCGAGCCGGTGATGATGACGGATCAGGTGTCGGAAGGTCTTGCTTTCTACCAGCTTTTCTCTGCAGGTTCTGCCCACCAGACCTTGAAGGTGTGTCTTAACGACAATGTCATCACATTCAAGGAATTCGATGACATCATGTTCAAGGAGAAATCAAAGGAAGAATATTCGATAAAGACAGGAGCCGATAGAGTTCCATATTGGCTCAAGGGACACTATAGAGATATAATGTCAGCAGAAGAGTACAGAGGATTCTGGCGTTTTGACAAGACCTTCTATTCGAGAATGAAAGAGGGACCGGAGCTCAAGTCCCTTCTTGGAGTCCCTTATGACGGAAAGAGTTATGTGACCATCGGAAGAAACAAGATGGTGATCGATACTGAGGGTTTCGGAATGAAGGTCGGTGGCTCACTTGAGAGCGCGTCTCTGACAATAGATTCTCTGAAGGTACCTTGCGGTTCATGGCTTGCTCCTCTTTTCCTTACAATAAACAAGACGAAGCTCGCGGCATATGACCAGAAGAACGGAACCAATCTCGCCAAGGTATGGTCTACGATGTCTGCCAAGGTATGCAACAAGGGTTTCATAAGTGACAGCGAGGCTGTTGCGGTCGTTGATATACTCGTTGACGATATCCTCATGCAGAAGGTAATGGTCAAGTTCTCGAAGAGCGGTTCCCGTAAACTTCAGGTAAAGCTTGACGGAATCCTTTACAATCAGGACAATTATGTGCATCCGGGAGAGACAAGGTGCTTCTTCGCGAACGATATGCTGATACTTTCGATATGTTCCGGCGGTAACAATGAGTTGAAGACAATCTTCTATTCGGCGTCCGGCAGTGTCGTGACTGAGCTTAATGACCTCTTTGGAGAACTTATACTTTCTTCTTATCCTCAGATCGTGCTTCTCGGAAGGGATTCGTACACATTCTGCAAGAGTACGGTAGATATGGAAAAGAGGACATATACCAAAGAAGACCTGGTGATGGACTCAAACAAGAACATTGTGAAGCTTGAAGGATGCCATGCATGTTTCTATGACAAGGAGACAATGCTTCTCAAGGCGGTTCTCGATACCGAGCAGCAGGGTCTTCCTGTACCTGTCCTCAAATATGCTGACGGCATCTGGGACGGTCAGCGCATAGTCGGCGTCAGCGCCAACCATTGGGACAAGATGGAAGAGTCGAAGTGGTTCTTCCTCCCTCGTGTCAAGGCTGGAACCTTTACTGAAAACATCAACGGCTATATGATTACCGTATATCCTGTCGACGAAAACGGTATTGCCATCTACAGTATCAATCCTGACGTGTGGTCAAACGAAGGTGTGGTTTACGGATATATAGGATATGACCACGATTTCTTTACCCAGGCTGTGTTCAAGGAGGCAAGACCGTTTGTCAATGGAGAAGCTACTGTAAATCTTGCCGGAGTATGGACAAAGATGAAGATGACCGACTTTGGAAAGTATATGACTGATGCTTCCGGTGCGATTGTTTCCGACAATTATGAGGTGGGAACAGTGATCTTCAAGGATGGAAAAGGCAAGGATGGTATCTATGAAATATCTCCTGATATAAAGGGCAGACTCAGAGGCTATCGTAATACATATACCGGAAAGCACGGATTTGTAAATACAGACGGTGTTATGGTTACAGCTCCGATATATGACGGATATGAGGTTAAGGATGATGTCTGCATCGTATGGACCAAGTCTCCGGACGGCAAGATCCTCAAGGGTATGATCAACCACAAGGGCAATGTGGTCATACCGGTTGCTTATGACGAAGTGAGCTGGCCTGTAGCAGGTCTTGTGACCGCCCTTTCCGGCGACATGGTAGAGCAGTTCACTCTATAGTCCAGAGAACAAAGAGGGCAGGACTGCCTTTTCTGAAACTGAATCCCTCCCACTTCGTGGGCCCCTCCCGTTCACAACGGCCACGGGCGGCCAAGGTTTCAGAAAAGGCAGTCCTGCCCTCTTTGTTCTCTGGACTATAGAGTGAACTGCTCTACCATGTCGCCGGAAAGG
>JAFVMQ010000102.1 GCA_017506825.1 Bacteroidales bacterium | reverse complement strand
GATTGCAGTAAAATAAATGAGCAGGAAGTCCCTCATACTGTGTCTTGCGGCGCTCGCTGTCCTGATTCTCGGGACAGGAGTCGCCGTTGCTTTTCTTTATACTGGACTTGATTCCGATGCGAAGACCATGTCTTCCCAGGTCTCTGACCAAAGCAGATACATGCTCTTGTCTGCGGTTCCTTCCGATGCAGTCCTTGTGGCGTGCTTTGCGAAGGAAGGAATGCTTGATTCCAAGGTCGCTGTATCAATGCATTATTCCGGCAAGCTGATGCCGCTGTATATCTATGATGCAGGCAAGGCATCTCAGGTTCCGTCAGATGAGGCTGCGGTTTTGCTCGATGAGTTGCAGAAGAAGGGTATGACAGTTGAGTATGTGGACTGTTCTGAAGCTGCAGGAGGTAACGGAAAGATTTCGGAGAGGTCAATAGTGGTGGCTTCCGAGTCGGATGTTCTCGTGCAGTCGGCGCTTCGTCATCTTGGCAGGTCCATGTCGGTTCTTGATGCTCCCGGATTTACTGGTGCGTCTTCACTTGCTTACGGGCAGGATGTGCTTTTCATATCCAATGCCCATGCTTCCTATCTGATGCAGGCAGTCTTTACCCGGAAGTATTCGTCTTATTCCGGATTCATTTCACGCCTTGCGGACTGGACTGTGTTTGATATATCATGTCCGGACGGAAGGATGGCGTTGAACGGGTCTGTTTCGTATGGTAAGGATGCTTCCGAATACATGACCGTTTTGAGTAAGTCGGTGCCGGCTGTTTCGACACTTTCGAAAGTTCTGCCGTCTTACACTCTTTTTGCCCTTACGCTTCCTGTCGGTGACCTGGACGGTTATGTGGGGGCATATAAGGCTTATCTTGATTCCAGACAGGAACTTCAGAAAAACAATTCGCGTCAGAAGACGCTTGCAGGCAAGGCCGGTGTTTCTCCTTATGAGTTCATGAAGGCGATTGATGTGCGTGAAGTGGCTTCTGTTTCCTTCGAGGCTGGCGGAAAGCTTCAGAAGGTCAATCTTATACGTCCGGGACATGACCGTCCGGAAATCGTGTTCAAGGGCGTGGAAGGTGGTGTCGGCAAGAACTACAGACCTGCAGTACATTCGTGGCCGTATGCTTCCTTCGTTTCTTCCGTTTTTGGCCGGATGTTCGAGCTTGAAGACGAGTCCTGCTTTACCTGGATCGACGGATGGATAGTGTCCGGAAGCATGGCAGGAGTGGAGGAGTATGTCAGTGGAAAGGCGTTGGAGTACACATTGGAGCAGTATATGGCCAATGCTTCTCAGGCGGATCTCTTAACACGTCGCAAGTCATCATGCATGGCATATTTCTCTTTTTCGGAAGGTGATGATATGCTTGGTGATATATTTACTGAAAGATTCAGAAAATTTGCTGCTCCTCTTTATGAAGGGGCGGAATACAGCCCTATGGTGATGTCAGTGGGTGCAGGCAAGAACGGACTGACCTTATCGGCTGAACTTATGAAACTTACCCTTCAGAAGACAAAGGCTCCGGTCTTTGAAAGGGATACTGTGGTTGTAGTTCCTATGGGACCTTTCGAAGTGAAGAACTCCGGAACAGGAAAGACTGACAAGTTCTATCAGAACTCCCATCTTTCCCTTTGCCTGAGTGAAGATGGAAAGGACCTTTGGGGAGTTCCGTTCAAGGAACCTCTTTGTGGAACTGCATACAATGTAGATTATTTTGCAAACGGCAAACTGCAGATAATCTTCGGAGCCGGAAGTTCGATTTATATAATCGACAGATTGGGAAGATATGTGAAAGGATTCCCGGTCGATCTGAAAAAGGATATTCTTCTCGGACCGGATGTCTATGACTTCAACGGTACGAGAAAATACAATATCATGGTCCTGCATAAGGACAATACTGTTGAGATGTACAATCTTAAGGGAGAGCAGCCTGCTTCATGGAAGGGAATCCGTCCTGAAGAGACTGTAAAGGCTCTGCCTGAAAGGATTACCGCCGGAGGCTCCTCATATTGGGTTGTAAGGACATCGATGCAGACCCTGGTCTATCCGTTCTACGGAGGTGAGCCTCTTACGAAGTTCGAGGGAGACCAGATGTTAAGACCTGACAGCGATATCGTTGTGGTTGATGACGCTACACTGGAAGGTTTGAGCTACGACGGTAAAAAAAGGACCGTCAAGATAAAATAGACAGACTTTAACTTAGATAAAATGGAATTCACATCAGTAAACAAGGCCTTTGAAGCGGCCTTCAAAAAAAACTGGGTCCGCCCTGCTATTTCCAATTATCAGGGCGAAACCCTGTGTTTCAGGGATGTGGCCAGAAGAATGGAGAAACTCCACATCATGTTCGAAGAATGTGGACTTGAGAAAGGACATAAGGTAGCCATATGTTCAAGGAACCAGGCCAACTGGGCGGTGGCATTTCTTGCTACAATGACATACGGTGCAGTTCCCGTTCCGCTTCTCCATGAGTTCAAATCAGCCAACATCCACCATCTTGTAAATCATTCCGAGGCGAAGATCCTTTTCGTTGACGAAGTCATATGGGAAGGTCTTTCTGAAAGCGAAATGCCTGACCTTCATGCGATCATCCAGGTAAATACCTTCAAGATCCTTTACGCGACGGATGAGAAGATATACGATGCAAAGGTGCACTTGAATGAACTTTTCGGAAAGAAGTATCCGGAGGCTTTCGAGCCGGAGATGCTGAATTATTATGAGGATACTCCGGACGAACTTGCTGTAATCAATTATACATCCGGTACATCCGGCTTCTCAAAAGGTGTGATGATCCCTTATCGCGCCATCTTCTCAAACATGGAGTTCGGACGCAAGGTACTTCCGCAGCTCAACCATAAATCCAAGGTTGTTTCAATGCTGCCTTGTGCCCATATGTACGGACTCATGTTCGAGGTGCTGTATGAGCTTTCTGTCGGTTGTCATGTACACTTCCTTTCGCGTCTGCCAAGCCCTAAGATCATCATGCAGGCTCTTGCCGATGTCAAGCCGAGTGTTGTGATTGCGGTGCCTCTCGTCATTGAAAAGATATACAAGAGCAAGGTGAAGCCTGTTCTTGAAAAGGAGGGTATCAAGTTCCTGATGAAGGTTCCCGGTCTGAACCAGGTTGTCTTGAGCAAGGTTAAGGCTGAGCTTGTAAATGCGTTCGGCGGAGAATTCTATGAGGTTATAATCGGCGGAGCAGCCTTCAACAAGGAGGTAGAGTTCTTCTTTAAGAAGATGGGCTTCCCATTCACTGTCGGCTATGGTATGACGGAATGTGCCCCAATCATCACATACGATGATTGGAAGGAAGAAAAACTGTATTCATGCGGAAAGGCTGCACCTAACATGGAAGTGAGGATAGACTCTCATGATCCTGCAAGAGTGCCTGGAGAAATACAGATCAAGGGTGCTAATGTCTTCCTCGGATATTATAAGAATGAAGAGGCTACGGCAGAGGTATTTACTGAAGACGGATGGTTCCGTACAGGTGATATGGGTGTTCTCGATGAAGACGGATGCCTGTTCATCAAGGGACGTACCAAATGTATGATTCTCGGACCTTCGGGACAGAACATCTATCCGGAAGAGGTTGAGACTGTTATAAACAGTCAGCCGTATGTGGTCGATTCCCTTGTGGTTGAAGACGAAGGGGGATTGACGGCTCTGATCTATCCTGATTTCGCTCAGGGAGCCAGGGAAGGCATGAACCAGACTACATTCGCCAAGTTCATTGAAGATACTCTTCCGGAACTTAACAAGGAGCTTCCTAATTATGCGAGACTGAAGAAGGTGAAGGTGATGACCGAAGACTTCGAAAGGACTCCTAAGAAGAGTATCAAGAGATATTTGTATCAGAGGAAATAAAGTAATATGGAAAAGTTTGACCACAGCTATATCGAGATGGCAGGAGTATGGGCAAGGAATTCATACTGCAAGCGCCGCCAGGTCGGTGCCCTTCTCGTAAAGGACAGGATGATCATCTCTGACGGATATAATGGCACTCCGTCCGGGTTTGAAAACATTTGTGAGGATGAAAACGGGGTTACAAAACCATATGTCCTTCATGCTGAGGCCAATGCTATTTCCAAAGTGGCACAGTCCGGAAACAGCAGCAAGGATGCGACTTTGTATGTTACCGCTTCTCCATGTATGGAATGTGCCAAGCTTATTATTCAGGCCGGTATCAAGAGGGTGGTCTACAGGGATGCATATCGTCTGACTGACGGTATCGACCTTCTTGTAAGGGCCGGAGTGGAGGTTGAACAGGTATTATGAGAAGATTAGATAATACAGTAACCGTGGCACTCCTGGGAATCGTCCTGGGAGTGCTTCTTACCTTGGTGTCAGGCAAGGTGTTCGAGAAGAAGGAGTTTGACGGAGATTACAACAGATGGCGCAAGCTTAATCTCATCCTTCAGGAAGTGCAGAAGAACTATGTCGATACAATCGATATGGAAGGTATGACTGATGCGGCCGTTGTAGCGGCACTTGCCGAACTTGATCCGCATTCAGTGTATCTTCCACCGGTTGAACTGACCGAGTCTGAAACTGAACTCTCAGGTAATTTCGAGGGTATCGGCATCACATTCAATGTGCCGAATGACACTGCAATCGTATTGAGTCCGGTTCCGGGTGGTCCGTCTGAAAAAGCCGGTCTTGTACAGGGGGACAGGATTGTCCGTGTCGACGGCAAAGATATTGCAGGAGTGAAGATGCCTCAGGACAGTATGATAAGGCTCATGAAGGGTCCTAAGGGTACCAGGGTAAGGATTACTGTCAACCGTGACGGAACTCTTATCCCTTTTGATATTGTAAGAGACAAGATCCCGGTGCATTGCATAGATGCGGCTTTCATGATAGATGAGACGACCGGTTACATCAAGCTCGCCAAGTTTACTCGAACCACATACAAAGAGTTTTCGGAAGCTGCCGACAAGCTTCTCGGAATGGGTATGACCCGACTTATCTTTGATCTCAGGGACAATACCGGTGGGTATTTCGACCAGGCTCTTCTTCTTTCCAATGAATTCCTGCAGAAAGGGGACGGAATAGTCTATATGGAAGGAAAACAACGTGACCGTCAGGATTATAATGCAGATGGAAGGGGTTCGCTCAAGGATGTTGAGATTTCTGTACTTATCGATGAAGGTACTGCATCTTCAAGCGAAATCTTCTCAGGTGCCATCCAGGACAATGACAGGGGAATCATCGTGGGACGTCGTTCTTTCGGAAAGGGACTTGTCCAGGAACCGATAAACTTTACCGACGGTTCCGGAATCAGACTTACAGTGGCAAGGTTCTATACTCCTTCGGGACGCTGTATCCAGAAGCCATATGACAAGGACTACGAGTACGACATCTATGAAAGATATGTCCATGGTGAAATGACTTCGGCCGACAGCATGAAAGTCGATACATCGGCTGTGTTCTATACCATGAGAGGTCGTCGGGTATATGGCGGCGGAGGTATCATGCCGGATGTCTTCGTCCCTATCGATACCACCAAGGCTACAACTTTCTATATCAATTGCAACCGTAAGGCCACCCAGATGCGATTCGCCCAGGCTATGTTCGACAAATACCGTGGAACACTTTCAGGTATAGATGATTTCGGACGTCTTGAGAGGTATCTCGAAGAAATTGATCTTGGCAGCCAGTTTCTCGATTATGCATCACGTGTTGACGGACTGAAACCTGAGAAAGGGGAATGGGAAGAGACGGCTCCTTATATGATGCCGCAGCTGAAGGCCCTTGTAGGACGTTTCTCGAAACTTGACAACGAAGCATTCTACCGTTTCTACCTCCCGATAGACGATACGATAAAGGCTGCTCTGGAAAACCCGAGCGTTGTGGACTGATGTATTATGTGGAGGCTTCTGTCCATATGTGTTCTTTTATGTATCTTTTTTTCCTGTCATAGGGAAGATGATATCAGAGACGATGTGCAGGATATCAGATTTGATATTTCCTTTGAGGAGAGTCCGCTTGTCACCGATGGCATTTTCAAATGGTCTTCTCTGGATAAGGTTGCGGTAAGCGGAGGTTGCGGGGCTTTTACCATATCCATTGCGTCAGAAGGTAATCTTTCAATGTCAGGTAAAGCAGAAGCAAGGGATTCTTATCAAGCTGTCTACCCATATGAAGCATTAAGCTATTTCAGTCCGGAAAATTCTTCTGAAGCTGTCATGACCCTGCCATATGTCCAGACAGCTGTGCCAGGTACAATTCCGGCAGGCACGGCCATTGCTGCTGCATCTTCTTCTGAAGATATGTCGTTTCTATTCCGTAATGTTCTTACATACCTTAAGCTGACTATTACTCCGGAAGCCGGAAAGATCCGTTCCATATCTGTTGTTTCAGCTGATGGAACAAAGATTTCCGGAGATTTCAGTGTGGACTGTACCGATCCTGATATGGAGGTGTATCCCCGACCGGACTCTTATTCCAATATTGTGCTGAGAGCTTCCGGGCAGTACATCGAACCGGGAGATTATTATATTGCAGCTTTTCCATCTGCATTTCATGAAGAATTGTTTCTTGCCTTCGAAATGGAAGACAGCTCGTATGCAATGCTCTCTTTCATCGGAAATTCCGAGTATCAGGGAGGTCTTGTCAGAGATCTCGGAGAGGTAAGCTATCTTGATTACGGTTATGATGATGCTTATTCTGTGTCCCCAGCTGTCTTTTCGTGTCCGTATAATGAGGATATAAGACAAGTGACCTATTACAGCGATGTCGATATGGATGTCAAAGTAACTCGGGGCGGCGAATGGATAGAAATAATAAAGACCAAGGCTGTTGAAAGGAATACCTTCTTTTTCAAGGTGTCTGAAAACACAGGTGATGCGAGGATGGGAGAAATTGTAGCTGAGAGCACAGACGGAAGCTGCAAATTGGTATATATCATCACTCAGCGTACATCTCCGTACAGTGATGCTTCCGGATATCGTAATGCCCTGATAGAACTTTATGATGCTACAAACGGTGACCAGTGGAAGAATAATGCAAACTGGTGCAGTGATCTTCCGCTGAGTGAATGGTACGGAGTGACGACATATCGAAACCCGGATTATTCGTCAACTGAAGTGGTTCAGTCCATTTCCTTGACATCCAATAATCTCAGTGGTGCATTGCCGCCTTCTATCAAAGAATTATCAGGGATTTACAGTCTGTCGTTAAGCAATAATTCATTGACCGGTCAGATTCCGGCATCGGTCTTTGACAATACCAATGTCTATCTCGACAATAATCTTTTTGAATCTGTTGAAGAGCCTGAGTCTCCTGCAGATATGATGTGCTATCAGATAGATCTGAGCGGAAACTGTCTTTCAGGAAGTCTTCCGGATTTTTTCTCTTCATTTCCGGGACTTGCTTTGCTGGATCTTTCGTCAAATATGTTCACTGGATCCATACCCTCTTCTTATTCGGTCTTTTTCGATATCAGGAGGCGCATATATCTGAATGCAAACTCATTGTCTGGAGAAATTCCTGATGAAATATGGAACAGAAGAGATTTTAACGAGATGTGGCAGAATGTCATATATCAGGACGGAGAAGGATTTGATTTTTCATGTAACAGGTTGAAAGCCCCTTTCAATTTCAATCTCATTTCTCATATCGAGGGCTCTATATATACTGGAGAATCGGTGTCAGGCATGGATATATATTCTCAAAACGAATATACGCTGATCTTTGGCTGGCAGCACATTGACGAGGTCTTTGACGAGGTCAGCAGGTGGTATGAGGTTTATAAGGATTCGGGCTTTGATGTCTTGTCGTGTCCGAGATCGAGCAGTCATCATTTTTCAAACGGAGTGAATTGGCAATGCATATCCTATCCGACATATAACTATGCTTTGTCTCTGACTTATCCATATATGCTGCTGGTGGATAGAAACGGCTATATCATTGGTAATCCGGCAGAACTGACAGCATATGATATCCTTACTTTCCTGGAAGAAAAGCTTGGACCATATACTTACGACAAGCCGGAACCGGAGCCTGACCCCGAACCGGAATTGAAGCCGGAAGTTTCGGTTATTCAGCAGGCTTCAGAAGGCAAGGGCATAGATATCGTTCTGATGGGTGATGCATATTCCGCAGAAAAGATTCTTGACGGTACATATGAAGATGTCATGCGTGAGGCTATGGAAGCTTTCTTTGATGTCGAACCCTTCTCTTCATACCGACACCTGTTCAATGTACATATGGTTTCGGTACCATCTGCGAACGACGGTTATTCAGATCAGTGGTCTACTCCTCTGGAATGTGAGTATTCAGGTGGTACGGTAATTAAAGGAAACGATGATGCCTGTTTTACATATGCATCTCTGGCGCTTTCAGAGGAAAGATTGAAAGAAGCACTGGTTGTAGTTGTTATGAATTCCAATGAGTTCGGCGGATCTTGCTACATGTATCCTACGACCGAAGGCGATTATTCCTGCGGAAGGGCAGTGGCTTATATTCCAAAGGTAGACAGGAAGATAGATTTCAGAGGTCTTGTCCAGCATGAGGCTGGAGGACATGGTTTTGCAAAACTGGCAGACGAGTATTTCGAGAAAGCTTCCGGGACCATACCGGAAGATGAAATAGCAAGTCTTAAGCTGAAAGAGAAGTACGGCTGGTGGAAGAATGTTGATTTTACCGATGATGCGTCACAGGTAAAATGGGCGCATATTCTTTCTGACGAGAGATATGCAATGGAGCAGGAAGGACTTTATCCGGGTGCTTTGAATTATTCCGATGGGATATGGCGGCCTGCTTACTCCAGCATCATGGTGATAAACACCGGCAGATTCAATGCTCCGTCACGCGAAGCTATATGGTATAGAATCCATAAGCTTGCCTATGGGGATGTCTGGGAATATGACTTTGAGGATTTTGCCTCCTATGACTCGATAAACCGCAGCAGCCGGGAAGACGAGTGGAAGGTTACTGAGCGATGAAGCGGTAGACTATTTCTCCGGTCTGGTTTGCCGGAGCTGTAGATGAAGCGCTGAAACGGGACAGACGTGCTGCGCGGACTGCGAAATTGCGCAGGCAGGTGTCATCGGATGATATTTCTTCCATTACCTTGGCACGTACGACCTGACCTGCATTGTTGACAGTGATGATTACTGTAACATCTCCGGCTCCGAAGCATCTGTATGCCGGAATAGGGAGATGGCTTGCCTTTCGTCCTTCAAGAGAGTAGGACAGAACGGACGGACCGCTGTATTCCTTCTTGTTTTCTTCTGCAGGTTTCTGCTGATGCTGCATCTCTACGGTCTCTTCCCTTGCATCCTCCTCAATTGCGTCTTTCTGACCGTTTTTAAGGTCTTGTGCAAGCCTTTCCGCATCTTTATACAACTGTTCTGCGTCAGTGCCCCTGTCGTCCTTTAACTGGGCTCTGGATACATCCGTGGCAATATTCCGTATTGGCGTGCTTGAACTCTGAGCAGCAGCAATGAGTTCGTCAAGCTTCCTGCTGATATCTTCTTTGAAGAGTTCCTCCTTTTCCCGGCGCTCGATTTCTTCCTGTCTGGAAAAGTCCAGTACAAAGCTTTCTTCTTTGCGAATAGTCGAATCTATCTGGAAGAGCAACAAGACAATTATCACCGTGAGATGGAATATCACGGTGATGTAAAGTCCTGCGCGGTCTTCTTTATCGATCAGATTCTTCATTATTTTCTGCCGCCAGCCAATGCTTTTTCGATAGTTGCTGATATTACGTCGATAGCCACCTTGTTGTGACCACCCTGAGGAATGATTATGTCGGCGTATCGCTTGCTCGGTTCGATGAACTGCAGGTACATCGGCTTTACAGTCTGAGAATAGCGTTCGATCACCCATTCGAC
Source organism: Bacteroidales bacterium (assembly GCA_017506825.1). Classification (GTDB taxonomy): domain Bacteria; phylum Bacteroidota; class Bacteroidia; order Bacteroidales; family UBA932; genus Cryptobacteroides. The sequence continues at coordinate 1,123 of JAFVMQ010000102.1, read as the reverse complement.
AGTCTTGCCTCTCTCGACGATATCGCGAGCCATAACTCTCATCAGCCTGTCATCATCGTCGGCATCTACAAAGATCTTTATATCCATCAGCTTGCGCAGCTTCGGGTCAGTGAAGATCAGGATTCCTTCAACGATAATCACGTCTGCCGGTTTCACATGGACCGTTTCGTTCTTTGAACGTCCGCATGTAATATAGGAGTATACCGGTTGCTCCACATCCTTTCCTTCACGCAGGTCTCTGAGCTGGGCTCTGAGAAGATCGAAGTCGATGGAGTCAGGGTGGTCGAAGTTATGGACTCTCTTCTGCTCTTCAGTATAATGGCTAAGGTCCTTGTAATAAGAATCCTGAGGTATCACCACAACGCTCTCTCCAAGCTGTTCTGTGATGGCCTTGACTACTGTGGTCTTTCCTGAACCGGATCCTCCGGCAATTCCTATGATCAGCATTTGTTTGGTTTATGAGATCCCCGGTCAAGCCGGGGATGACGATTAATATTCAGCGTTCTTTGGCGTACGAGGGAAAGGAATCACGTCACGGATGTTGCTCATACCGGTAACGAAGAGGAGCAGACGCTCAAATCCGAGACCGAATCCGCTGTGAGGAGCCGAACCGAAGCGGCGGGTATCGAGATACCACTCAAGTCCCTTACGGCTCATACCTGTCTCATCGATACGTGCCTCAAGCTTCTGGAGGGATGCCTCGCGCTCAGAACCGCCGATTATCTCGCCGATCTTAGGGAAGAGTACATCCATTGCGCGTACAGTCTTTCCGTCCTCGTTCTGCTTCATGTAGAATGCCTTGATGTCCTTTGGATAATCGGTAAGGATGACAGGCTTCTGGAAATGTTTCTCTACGAGATATCTCTCATGTTCGCTCTGAAGGTCTGTTCCCCAGCTTACAGGGTATTCCCACTCTACTCCTGCAGCCTCAAGGATCTTTATACCCTCTGTATAGGTGAGACGGACGAATTCTGTATCTGCTACGCCTTCGAGACGTGCGATAAGTTCGTTGTCGAATCTGTCATTGAGGAACTTGATATCATCGTAGCAGTTGTCGAGGGCATACTTTACAAGGTACTTGATGAATTCCTCTGCGAGGTCCATATTGTCCTTGATATCATAG
>JAFVMQ010000101.1 GCA_017506825.1 Bacteroidales bacterium | reverse complement strand
TCATGAGAAGCTTAAGCAGCTGGGACTGGGGCTTGAGGACCGCATGACCCTCAGATCGATTAGGTATATACAAAGAAAGTGTGGAGTTGAATTCCGTTTATCTTAATGAAGGTTGTGGAAAGACCCTATAGGAGATAGACGACACAATACCCCACACTCGGATAGATATGGGATATCGGGATGCAGGATGCACCCAACCACATGTATCTATACGAAAGTGAGTGTTGTTCCGTATCGCCCTTCTAATTAAGAAAACTTCCACATTTTCTGATAAGGACTTGCGAAAAACACTTTCACAATATGTAATGCCAAGCCGGCTCAGCCGCCTGACACGACAAAGTTAAGCATTTTTCGATTACTGACAACACTCACAGGGGTATTGCTACTGGAAAGAAAAGCAGTATCTTTGTCTTGAAGAAAGATTACAGGATATGAAGTACAAAGATTTTGAAAACATCATATCTCCGGAGCGAATGAGAAAATACAATGTCGCGTGTGGAGGGAATACGTCGAAGGCAATGACATTATATCGTTATAATCTGCGCCTGTCGCAAGAAATGTTTGTCGTAGTAAGCTGCTTTGAGGTGACGCTCAGAAACAGAATCGACATAGTTATGAAAGCCAAATGGGGAAATGATTGGCTGCGTGATTTTATTTTGCCAGGTGGCGCATTATATAGTGATAAAAGAGCCGAGAATACCAAGAAGATTATTTAGAAGGAATACTATGACCTTATCAAGCGCCATAATTATTCTCACACAAAACTCCTGTCAGAAGTCGGCTTTGGAGTATGGAAATATATGTTCTCAAATATCCAGTATCTGCTGACTGGTCAAGTCTTGCTAAAGGCATTCCCGTACAAACCAAAATCAACAAAGCAGCAGAGGTTCGACAATACATATGTTTTCGGTGAACTGGACTACATCAACAATCTCAGAAACAGAATTGCTCACCATGAGCCAATATGCTTTGGAAATCCTGTCTGCATTGACACTTCCTACGCCAAAAACAGATATAACCGCATTATGACGCTATTCGGATGGATGGGTATCGACGGGGCATCACTTTTGTATGGATTGGGACATATCAGTAATGCTTGTGATCAGATAGACAAGTTATTACAATAAATAAAAATACGAATGAATGTTTGCATATTCTTGTGAAAGTGCCTATATTTGCATCGGTATTCCCGGTAGCCTCTGATTCGTCAAGCTATCGGGTTTGGTTTTTGAATATTTCCTGTGTTATAGAACCTTCTTCAGACTCCAACTTTCCATCTTGTGATATTCAATTCTTCTGCTGACTGATTGAGATCATCTATTTCCACCAGCCCTTCTTATAGTGGAAGACTATGCCGTCGTCACTTTTGCGGCTTCCTTTCTTATAGAACGGAATCTGATAGCCTATTCCCCATTCGATATATTCTGCTATATGAAGGTGGCACTTCATGGTCACCTGAGCATAGAGATTATCCCATACGCGGCATTTAGCTCCCAACCTGATATAGTGGAAGGCCTCCTCTGCTCCAGCTCCCCAAGGTGAGACATAGGCAAGTTCTCGTTTAGGAACAACCTTTCCATAATTGTCCTTATGATAATCATAATAGATGTGACGCGAAGGATTATAGAAGTACATACCCCAGTCAACTATCGCTGTCATGGCACCGAACTTGAACTCATTATTCAGTGCAATACCTGAACGTACCTTCTGAGCAAAAGTATAATCGACATCCTTTGAATCACCGCAGGTCGTACAATCCACCATCACTCCATCGATGTCATACTCTCCGTTACAATATAGTGATCGGCCACTGAACTTTGTTACGGCATCATTGTAGAAGACATCCAGTCCGAGACCTACTCCATACCAGTTGTTGACATGATACACACCACCGACATGGAGACTTGAGATAAGATATCTGTGAGCATCTGTTATGGCAGGCTTCTGCGCACCGGCTGCTCCAGTTATATTCAGCGCCCATCCATACGGCTGGTCGATATAACGCACAGGCTTCTTCTCCACATCAGAATTGAACGTTGCAGTAACTCCCACAGATCCGTAAAGAGAATTCACACCGATATTAGGCATGCAGGTACGTCCGTTGCTCATATGAAAGAAACCGAACTCACCACCGAAGGCAAGATAACGCGTTATCGGCACATTAAGGTTGATACCGGCGTTCAGATAAGCATTGAGAGTACATCCGAAGATTGTATTTACGGTAGGTTCGTAATAATGGTCCGGATCCTGATCCTCCTGGGTGTACCAATGTTCAGACACGAAACCGGCACCTCCGGCCACCTTGAACCTCATCTGGAAATGTTTTGTATCTATGGCATCAAGAAGAATGTACGGGTAGATCGCCACGCCCATTCCGAGCATATCATGTCCGAAATCAAGCCATGACACACCTATACCGACAGTAGGATCGCTGAGATACTGCTGCCACGGACGTATATTTCTCGACGGCAGCTCAAATCCGACATGAACACCGGCAGGACCGGCAGGAGCAAATTTATCCCAATGGACTCCTTTATCCAGATACATGCCTCTGAAGGGATATGCCTTGATTGCAAACGGGAATTTCTGATTTTCCGAATCCTCTGTCTTGGCTGTCTGCGCCATTGCAGAGGCCATACACACGATAGTTATCAACAAAAACGATATGAGACGCTTCATTTCTATAGTATTTATTCTTAATTACAAAACCAAACGCCCCCATAGATGCATATCGGCCTGCAAATGTTGCAGGCCGATATGTAAAATAAATGTTACAATTTCAACATCAATTGTTTCCCATCAGGAACACTTTCATGAAGTCATTCAGATCTCCGTCCAGAACTCCCTGGGTATCGGAAGTCTCATGACCTGTACGAAGGTCCTTTACCATCTTGTAAGGGTGCAGGACATAGCTTCGTATCTGCGAACCCCATTCTATCTTCTTCTTCTGTCCTTCGAGCTCAGCCTGTTTCTCCTGGCGCTTCTTAAGTTCAATGTCATACAGACGGGATTTGAGGATACGCAGTGCGTTCTGTCTGTTGTCCAACTGAGAACGGGTCTCAGTATTTTCCACAACGATTCCGGAAGGAATATGTCTTACTCGTACGCCTGTCTCAACCTTGTTCACATTCTGTCCTCCTGCTCCGCTGGAACGGTAGGTATCCCATTCGAGGTCTCCGGGATTGATTTCAATTTCAATACTGTCATCTACCAGAGGATACACAAATACAGAAGAGAATGTAGTCTGACGCTTTCCCTGAGCATTGAAAGGAGATATACGTACGAGACGGTGCACACCGCTTTCAGCCTTGAGATAGCCGAATGCATAATCTCCTTCCACCTGCATTGTAACAGACTTGATACCGGCGTCTTCTCCCTCAAGCTCGTCAGTCACGGTAACCTTATAACCGTTTCGTTCAGCCCAGCGCACATACATACGCATAAGCATTGCCGACCAGTCATTTGCCTCAGTACCGCCTGCTCCGGAATTTATTGTAAGGACTGCTCCCAGATTATCTCCTTCTTCGCCGAGCATATTGCGGAGTTCAAGGTCCTCCACCTCGGAAACAGCAGCCTTGTATGCATCCTCAAGTTCCTCCACCTCAGCTGTGACCTCAGCATCAGCCTCAGCAACACTCTCCTTGGCAAATTCCCAAAGTACATTAAGATCATCTACAGATGAAGCGACCTTGTCATATCCGGTCACCCAGAACTTCACTCCGGAAAGCTCCTTCAGAAACTTCTCAGCCGCCTTCGGATCATCCCAGAAATCTGCGGCCAGAGTCTTTTCAGTCCTTTCCGCGACATCCGCACGCTTTGCATCAATATCAATGCACCTTCCAAGCGTCTCCACCCTCTGCTGCAATGCCTTTATGTTATCAATTCCTACCATCAATACTATATCATTTTCAAGGCGACCCGCCCCATGTTTTAAATCATGCAAAATTAGTCAATTTTACATCAGAAGCAAAAGAGAAATCCGTATATTTGTAAATCAAATACCCAAAGCTATGATAAACCAAGTATACTCAGCTGCAACAGACAGATACAATTGCGGAATGAAATACCGCCGCTGCGGAAAAAGCGGCATAATGCTGCCGGAGATATCTCTCGGCTTATGGCAGAACTTCGGAGATACGGCACCTCTTTCCCGCAGCCGCGAAATGCTTCTCCACGCATTTGACAACGGCATATGCCATTTCGATCTGGCAAACAACTATGGGCCCTCATATGGCAGCGCGGAAGCAACATTCGGCAGCATCATGCAGAGCGACCTGCGTCCTTACAGGGATGAACTGTTCATATCGACAAAAGCCGGATATGACATGTGGCCGGGACCGTACGGAGAGATGGGCTCGCGCAAATACCTGATCAGCAGCCTTGACCAAAGTCTGAAGAGAATGAAGGTTGACTATGTGGACATCTTCTATTCGCACCGATACGACCCTGTCACACCGATTGAAGAAACAATGCAGGCACTTGTAGACATAGTACGCAGCGGAAAAGCACTGTATGCCGGCATTTCAAACTACCCGCATGAAGCTGCGGAGACAGCATACCGATATCTTGCTGCACATGATGTACCTTGTCTGCTTCACCAGGTCAAGTACAACATGATGCACCGCATTCCAGAAACAGACAACCTGCTCGAACAGGCCAAGAATGCCGGCTCCGGCTTCATAGCATTCTCCCCTCTTGCCCAAGGTCTTCTCACAGACCGTTACCTCGGAGGCATACCTTCGGATTCAAGAGCAGCCAAAGACTTCTCTTTGAAGAAAGACTCTCTGACACCAGAGCTTGTCGACAATCTGAAGAAGCTCAATGCCATTGCAGCAGAAAGAGGACAAAGTCTGGCACAGATGGCGCTCGCCTGGGTTCTGAAAGACGATCTTGTAACTTCTGTCATCATAGGAGCAAGCAGTATCGCACAGATAGATGACAATCTCAAGGCAATCCGCAACACCGCCTTCACTGAAGAGGAGTTGAAGGCAATAAACAGCCTTACTGAATAATGATAGGATTATTTGACTCAGGAGTAGGAGGACTTTCAGTCTTCAGGGAGATAAGGAAACTTCTTCCTGAGGAAAGTTACATCTACTATTCAGACAATGCCCACTGTCCTTACGGAGAGAAGACAAAAGAATACATCATAGACAGAGCAAGGACGATAACGCATTTCCTGATGGAGAAAGGATGCAGGATCATAGTTGTCGCATGCAACACCGCAACAGCAGCAGCCATTTCAACTTTGAGAGCTGAGTTCCCGATAAGGTTCATCGGAATGGAGCCTGCAATCAAACCGGCGGCACGCATGACAAAGACCGGAGTTGTCGGAGTGCTTGCGACTGCTGGCACGTTGAAAGCGACCAAGTACATCGACACACGCGAGAAATGGGCTCAGGATGTAAGGATCGTCGAGCACATAGGGCAGGGATTTGTCGAACTTGTGGAAAGAGGTGTCACATCCGGTCCTGAAGCTGAAGAGACCGTAAGCCGAAGCCTCCGGCCGCTTATAGAGGAAGGTGCAGACACGATAGTACTTGGCTGTACCCATTATCCATTCCTGACAGACACTATCCTCAAGACTGCCGGACGACAGGTAACGGTAATAGATCCCGCTCCTGCTGTGGCAAGACACCTTGTCGAGGTGATGGAAGAGGAAGGACTGCTGGACGGAACCTCCGGAGGATTCAATATCGAACTGCATTCATCCGGGGACGACACCTGCCTGAAAACCACATACGGAAACCTTTTATAAAACTGAATATGAAAAGACTTATAATGACTGCATCTTTAGCTATGGCAATAGGATGTACGGCAGACATTGCTCCTGAGAGCATCAAGGTCGCAGATTACAAGGACGGAAAGGAATGTGCGATAAGCCTTACTTTCGACGATTCGATGAAAGAGCACTATACTATCGTTGCTCCTGAACTTGAAAAGAGAGGATTCAGGGGAACATTCTGGATGTGCGGAGCATGGATGCCTGCTGAACCTCAGCATGACACGACCCACTTCACTTGGGCAGAAGCAAAGAAAATGTCCGAAAAGGGACACGAAATGTCCAACCACAGCTGGAGCCACCAGTATATGACAGCATTGTCTGACGAGGATCTTGCCAGAGAAATCAGAATGAACGACGAGGCTATCCTGAAAAACCTCGGCAAGGCATCTACCACATTCTGTTTCCCTTATAATTCATATGACGAAAGAACTATAGCGGCTGTGATGGAGGGTCGTATAGGCGCACGTCTGAAGGAGTTCTGGCTCGGAGGACAGCATTCCCCTAAGGAATATCTGACAGAGCAGGTGGAGAATGCACTTGCTTCCGGTTCATGGATCGCAGGCATGACCCATGGAATCAATTACGGATATGACTGCTATACGGATCCTACGGAATTTACAGACTTCCTGGATTATCTCAAATCTCTCGAGGACCGTATCTGGGTCGGCACCTTCCGTGATGTGGCGGCATATACAGCAGTTGCGAAAGATGTTGAACTGACGATAGAGGCTTCCGGAAAAGGCGTAACGATAACTCCGAAGACAAGTCTTGACAAGGCTCTGTACGAGACTCCTCTTACTCTTGAGGTTGCAGCTGAGGGAAAGAAGATCAAAGCAAAGCAGGACGGCAAGGTTCTGAGTCCGATCTACCGCAACAATATGGCATATATCGACTTCTGCCCGTACGGAGGTCCCGTTACAATACAGTAACTGCACAAAATCCAGCTGGACTGCATTTGCTGAAACTAAATCCCTCCCACTTCGTGGGCCCCTCCCGTTCACAAAGCCACGGGCGGCTATGGTTTCAGCAAATGCAGTCCAGCTGGATTTTATCATCAACTATATAGCTGACCGAGGACTTCGAAGTAAGGATGACCTTCGATGATTGTCAGCTTGTAGACAGTATCCTCAACCTTGAAGTACTTGTTTCCGTCTTTCAAGATAACTATATCATAATCCTCAGGAAGAGCCTCAACTATCGCACCTGCAGGAGGAATGATCACTCTGTATTCTCCTGACGCGTCCTTGGCATAAAAGATTCCGTCCTGGTAGAAGTACTCAGCATCTGCAGCAGCGTAGCTCTGGATAAGTCCCAGGTCATCTGCAAGCTTATACGCATCCAGCGCGAGCTGGCTGTCATTATGGTAATACGAAAGTCTCACGGCTGTCCATGCCATATCTGCAATGACACTTGCTGCGAGAGAGATGCCGTGAGGAGGTCTGCATACCACATAATATCCGCCATAAGGACGATACCATATGTCATTGTAACAATAGTAAGTTATTCCTCCGTAGATATGTCGGATTGCGCGCGAAGGCAGAACTCTTACCCTGTGACCGAAGAAATGGTCGTTGCGAGACCAGAAATATGACGGACGGTCCCAACGCATGAACTCTCTGTCACGAGGGTGGACACGAGGCGGCTTAGGACCTTTATCCGGTTTCATTCCCGGTCCCTTATCCGGACCTTTGCCCTGTGCATCGGGTCTTACAGAAGGTCTGTCCTCAGGTCTCTTATCTGCAGACGGTCTGTCAGGTGCCGGTCTTGTCACCTGTACCGGCTTTGTGGCAGGCTTGTTCTGAACAGACGGACGGCTGACAGTAGTACTTGGTCTGGTGGCAGAAGAAGGTCTCGTCGCTTCTGTCTTCTTTACGGTTGCAGGTCTGGAGACTGACTGTCTTCTGTCGGTCATTGACTGTCCTGACGGTTTCGACTGTCTGGCAGGGGCTGCCTGTCTGACTGATGTGCTTTTCTTTTCAGGTGTAGATTTTCTCACGTTTGAACTGCTCCCCGACGACTGGCGCGTAGTTCTCGTGGCCGTGCGGGATTCAGTCTTTCGGGCCTGAGCATAGACATCAGGCTGAGTGGCTGCAAATGTCAGTGCGACAAGAACTGCAGCCATGATTCTGATTGATCCCATGATAAAAGAGTTTTAGTTAATAGATGTAGTAGTTCTGCGACAGCTCACGGAAATCAGCCTCATCTTTCTGCCAATATTCCCTGATGTCCGCCACTTTGTACCGTTTGCCGAACTCTTTTCTCACATAATCCGTGCCACAGACCTTATCGAAGAGACCGTATCCACTGATGATTTCGAATGCCTTCTTGTCCGGATACAGTTCAGCGACTGCCTGCATGACATAGAACTGGGTCTCGGTTATACGCGCTGCTTCGTAGTCGGTAAAGAAGTACTGGATACCCTTTACAAGTTTTCCCTTCAAGCTGCCGGAGATCGGCTTGTACCATATCGTGCGGAAAGAAACTCCCGGAAGATCATAGCTTTCCAGACGCGCCTTAAGCTTATCCGGATCAAGCCATTCTGCACCGAAAAGCTGAAAAGGAAGAGTATAGCCGATACCGATGTTCATGAAACCATAAAGTTCACCGCATACTCCGGCTGCAGCATAGTACATAGGAGTATCCTTGAACGGTATGTTGGGAGACGGGAGTACCCAAGGAAGACCTGTGTCCTCATAAAGCATGTCTCTTTCCCAACCCTCCATCGGAATGACGGTAAGATCGCATCTTGCCGGTTCCTGATCTCCTTTCTGACCTCTGTTGAGCCCTTCCTCGTTTATCATGATGGCAAGTTCGCCTACGGTCAGCCCGTAAACATAAGGTATCTTGTACTGGCTGACGAACGAATTGAAAGGCTGTTCGACATAACATCCTTCTATCTTGTTTCCACCAAGAGGATTAGGTCGGTCGAGAACCATCACTTCTATTCCCATCTGTCCGCATGCCTCCATCACAAGTCCGAGAGTGCTGATGAACGTATATGAACGGACACCTACATCCTGAATATCGTAGACTATTATATCAATTCCTTCAAGCATCTGCCAGGTAGGCTTTCTTGTAGCGCCATAGAGGGAATATACAGGAAGACCGGTAGCGGGGTCTGTAGTGTCAGCGATATGGTCTCCGGCATAGACGTCACCTCTGACACCATGCTCAGGACCATACAATGCCACGAGATTGACTTCAGGCGCATTGAAGAGGATGTCTATGGTCGAATTCAGATATCTGTCGACTCCGCTTGGATTGGTCACGAGACCGACCCTCTTTCCCTTCAGTCCTTCAAATCCGCGCTTCTGAAGGACCTCGATTCCGGTTCTTACGATACGATCGGACGCATCGGCTGCCTGACATGCACATAAAAGTGCGACAGATATGAAAACAAACAGTTTCTTCATAGGTACAATTTCACTAAAGGTTAACGATCTTACCCGCAAAGAGAATTTCCTTGCTCTCTCTGTCTGCAATGAAGAACACATACGGACGGTCAACCGTCATGGTCTTCACATCACTTTCCGGACGGACCGAGGTAAGCCTTACCATGACGCTTGTAACGGCCGCAGCCTCTGTTCCCGACTCGGCGATATCAATATAGCATTTCTGTCTTACTTCGCTGACTGCAAGAGGTCCCATAGCCGAGATTCCCTTAAGATCCGCCGCTGAAGAGAATGCAGACCTGACTCCCATGTTCTGGAGGGTCCTGTTAAGAAGCATCTCTGTCTCAAGCTTTACCTTTGGCATCTTGAATCTCACCTCGACAGGAGAGAGCATGCCAAGAGCCTGGGCATACAGAGATTCGCTGACGTACGGAAGAAGAGCGTCGATGTCCATTCCTACAGGAGGAAGAACCACGAACATAGAGTAATTGCTTGACTTATAGGGAAGTTCTATTATCTGACACCCCTGAAACTCGACATAGTTATAACGTCCCTTTCGTCCCATCATATCGACCTTGGTCTTTCCTGAGACACCGTTGAAATCGGACTTAACTGTCTGGGATGGATCAAACTCGTCTTCCCACGGAGCATTGAAATACAAGGCATTAAGAAGTACCATAACATCTCCTGGAGTGAGTTCCTTGATGATCTCTTTTATCTTGCCCTCAGTATTTTCCGAACACCAGTTGTTGATCGCCTTCACTGTCGCCGGATCGGAGAATCTCAATGTTGTGACCAATGCATCATAGTCCTTCTGAAGAAGGTCTACATAACGGTTACGCACGCTGAAATCATCATCGATCCATATCGAATTGGCAGACTTGACTATCACGGAATCTCCACCGTCAAGCTTGTCATTTCTGAAAAGACAGCCGTTAAGCGCATTGTCAAGCTCAACCTTTGTCTCACCCTGAGCGCCTTCTGTCAACATCGAAAGCGCAACGCCGGCACTGTAAGGAGAAGCCACGATATTCTCATCTTTCGGCAAAGTACGGTTAAGTTCCTTGAAAAAAGACAGGGCGAAACCGGTCCTTGATCCCTGGACAGGCGCAACTTCCTGCTGACCACATGAAACCATGAAACACAAAGCCGACATAACTGCGGCGCAAAAGATAGCTTTCCTCATAATTTTATCATTTATTTTTCTTTCCATATTCCGGATCAACCTTGATCATAAAGGTCACGGCAACTGTAACAAGGCAGCACACCATCACAAATCCGAAGAAGCTCATATAACCTACAGCTTCCTGGATATATCCGGCAACAAGTCCCGGAAGCATCATGCTCAATGCCATAAAACCTGTGCATAAAGAATAATGGGCTGTCTTGTATTCCCCTTCTGAAAAATACATGAGATACAACATATATGCCGTAAATCCGAAACCGTATCCGAACTGGTCCAGAGCGACACATGCTCCGGTTATCCATATACTCTCAGGCTGGAATGCCGCAAGGAAGACAAATGACAGGCATGGAAGGGTAAGACTGGCAGCCATAGGCCACAACGATTTCTTCAGACCCCATCTCGAAGCAGCGATACCGCCCAGGACACCTCCGACGGTCAGTGCGGCGACACCTATCGTGCCATATATGAGTCCGACAGCCTCTGTCGACATCCCCAGTCCTCCCTGTTCTACAGGATCCAGCATGAAGGGATTAACCATCTTAAGAAGAAAAGCTTCGGGAAATCTGTAGAGAAGCATGAAAAGTACAGCGGTCAGAATATGCTTCTTTCTGAAGAAAGTCGAGAAAGTCCTGCCGAATTCCCTGACGATATCGGCTGCAGATGTCTTGTCTGACTTCGTGTCTTCAGATGGTTTAGGCAGAGACCATGTATGATACAAGGTCATTACGGCAAAAATCACGGCAGAAAGCAGAAGGGTCAGTTTCCATGCAAGATGGACGTCAGATGTCCTGGTTTCTATGACACCCGCCATTGCAACAAGTATTCCCTGTCCGAAAATCGACGAGAGGCGGTAGAATGTGCTGCGGATGCCGACGAATTCGGCACGGTCTCCAGGATCGAGGGCCAGCATATAGAAGCCGTCAGCCGCAATATCGTGGGTCGCTGAGGCGAAGGCCGTAACCCAGAAAAGGGACATGGTGACAAAGAACAGAGGAGTATGCGCAATGGCTTCGCCGCTTCCCTCCGGAAGAAGGAAAGGCAGGGAAAGCATGGCAAGAGACATCAGGACCTGCATGCCTTTGATCCACCATCTCTTTGTCCGAAGAATATCGACGAAAGGACTCCATAATGGCTTGATCACCCATGGAAGATAAAGAAGGCTGGTATAAAGTGCCAGCATTCCGTTCGGCATACCCATGTTCTTGAACATGACAACCGAAATATTATTCACAATGAAGTAAGGGAGACCTTCCGCAAAATAGAGGGTCGGCACCCAAGCCCATGGATTTCTATATTTCTTCATTTTCTTCAGTATTAATATCAGTCAGAACCGAACCAGGATAATAATGTCCCAGTATTTCCTTGTAACCATATCCTTTCGAGGCCATGACAGCTGCTCCGATCTGACACAAACCCACTCCATGCCCCCAGCCGGAGCCTTCCAGTACCACTTTATCTTCCTCGAACCTTACGTCAAAAGCTGAGCTTTTAAGATGGCTTTCCGACAATATCCTTCTGATTTCCAGTTCCTTTCCTACAATCAGAGTCTTTCGAGTCCCCTTGATCAGCAGTTTTCTTATCCTTCCGGAAGCACCTCTTTCCAAAGCCCTGATATCTTCGAGCTGTCCGATCTGCATACCACTCCTGCGTGATATGCGCTCTGATAGTACCTCCCTCGGGCACTCCTCGCGCCATCTGTAAAAGTCAGCTGTCTCCTGATCATAATTGTTCAGCACCTGAGAGAGGATGTCCTTGTCAGTCGTACTGCAGAAACATTCACCATCTTCGCAATGGTCCGGAGTATCCGGCAGAGCCTGAAGATACGGGTAATCATGGTCTTCCCAGCATGTTCCGAAGACTTCCATCCTGCCTCCGCAGCATTTCGAAAAACGTGCATCGCACAACTGCCCGCCATAGGTCAGCACCTGTCCCCAGGTCTCATCCATTACCTTGCGGACTGTCTTGCCTGTAGCACGTGTCAGTCCCTGATACCTCTGGCAATGGTCGTCGGCACAGACATCGAAGCTGGCATGGTCATCATGGTCATACCACTTTACATACTCATGGATAGTTACTTCTTCATCCTTGTCTTCATGTGCGGACATACGCATGTCAAGATCGGTAATCAGAGTCGGCACGTTGCATACTCCTTCCGGAACCTGGGCACGAGCCTTGCACCTGTCCGAAGTAATCTGGGCCATCACCCAAGAGCGGGAGATCACTGCATGAGCCTTCAGGAATTCTTCCGAGGCGGTCGCGCTCATCTCGGATGAAATCACGCTAAGCAGATAGTCCTCCACTCCTACAATGTTTACTGCTGTCAGCTTGTCCTTCTCCACGATGATCTTCAATGCGCCTGAAAATTTCTGGTCTTCCTTGCGTTCCCAGTGGAAGTTCACTCCTATGGTAACCCCATGAAGGATGAAGGATGGTCCCGCGAACTGGGTGGAAAGAGTCGGAGCCTCGAAATAAAGTTCATCATATAAAGCTCCGTCATATTCGATCTTTCCCTCACGAAGAACAGCTTTGCGGGGACCTGCGCCGTCTGACAGAATCTCGAACTCAAGTTCAGGAGCCGACATGATGCCCACTTCCAGCAAAGGCTGGGTCCTTACAAGTCTTCGGATTATCTTTTCTTCTTCCGATCTGTCAATGGAAACCTCCGCAATCATTTCTTCAAGAAGTTCCGGAGTTATCTTATGATATTCTTCCTCAACAGGCACGATGAATACACCTCCCATATCTGCACATCCCGGACTCATGGTAAGGTGGTCGGGACCGTCGCTGAAATAGTGGTGCGAGCGGTGTCGGCTGCGAAAAACCACAATCGAACGGAATTCTGATCCTGTATAGTATGTAAAAAGATTGAACTGCGGTTCGCTCTCACCTTCCTTGAGTTCAGCACAATCAAGGAGACGATAGAAGAGTTTTGCTGCGGATTTAGCTGTCTCTGAACGTATTACAAAGACTCCTGTAGTAAATTTACGGTAGTGCCATAGGCGGGCATCCTGAACTGAGGTAACATACTTCAAAGGATTGCCATGTTGCCCTTCGGGCTCCTCGCAATGACGTATCATGTTATCGCAGAGACGCGAAACATCTTCGCACAAAGGAATCAGTCCTTTGGGTGCCGCCTGGAAGTGGTGGTGGTCAGGAGCGGATGCTCCGCTCTTCGGACCGTTGTAGAAGAATGTGAAATCCTGATATTTTCTTGCCAGATCGAGCATGTCAACATACCTGCGCCATATGGATTGGTCGGTATGCCTGTCAGAAGCGATTACAAGGTGGTCCGGGAATATCGGATATGGATTGACCAGGATATGATATTTCTTGCCCTTGCGTCCCTCGAATTTCATCATTATCTGCTCCGGAGGACGATTCTCCCGGCACAGAAAACACTTTCTCTTCGCGATAGCCTCCTTGTCCAGTTTTGCAGCAGAAGAAATCATCCTGGCAGGATTGAACTGCAGCTTTACCGTCAGACCTCCGGCGTCCACTTCACGCACCTTGACATTCTTCAATGCCCTGAAGTTATCACACGCAAGAGGCCAGCGTGAAAGCTGGTCTCCCGTAAATTTATGTATCCTGTCCTGTCTCATTTCTGTTTGCGGATTCTTGCTTCGAGTTCCCATGTACGTATACGGTCCTTGTACAGGTTATTGGCATTGATCTTATCTATATCAAGTGCCGCATCAGAATTGCCTTCCCATCTTCTGCAACAGTACAGAACGTCATAGATGCGCCCGATCCTGTAATCCCGGCTTATGCGCAGACCTATGGCATAGTCCTCACCGTAGCTTGTATTCGGGAGATTGAGAGTTCTCAGAAGAGGAGTCCAGAAGGCTCTCGGAGCTCCGAGTCCGTTGATCCTCAATGCATTATTACGTCCGTTATCCTCCGTCCACTCTCTATGGTCAATGATTCCTGGAGGTATGGTATTCATCTGGAAATCGGTGATTTCATATGTTCCTACGACCATTGCGCATCTCTGTTCCCTGAATGCACGGACAATCTTCTGAAGAGTTTCAGGTCCGCTGTACACATCGTCGCTGTCGAGCTGGACCGCGTACTCGCCGCATTGAGCATGGTGGACTGCGTGGTTCCAGCAACCTCCGATACCGAGGTCCGTCCTCTCAGGGATGAGATGTATCAGACGTCCGTCCTGCTTTGCAAGCTCAGACAGAAGATCTGTCGTACCGTCGGAAGAATGATTGTCGACCACTATCACATTGAACGGAAATTCGCATTCCTGTCCCAATGCGCTGAGGACGGCGTCCCTTACAGTCCTTATCCTGTTGAATACAGGTATGACTACGGTAGCTGTCACCGGAAATACGCACTGCCCGAAATCCGACGGATCGGGGTCCTTGAACACCGGAGGCAGGTAACCTCCTATCCTTTTAAGATGAGCTGTGCATACCTTCTCCATCTCGATCTGCACAGCACGGTTGCGAGGGTCGACATAGTCAAACTGCTTCTCCCCTGACTTTCTGTTATCAGTCTCAACCTTTGTGTACAGATATTCGTTGATATGCACAATCTTATCCATCCGAAGACGAAGGTCATACAAAGCCGCGAATTCATATTCATCATCCATCGCCTCAACCGCCTTGCAGAATGAAGGTGCCCTGAAGAACAGAAGGTCTCCGAAATCAAAGTCATTACGCAGAGCACCCTTCTGGCATACGATCAGGGGATGTTTTCTGCGTACCGGTCTGCCTTCGGCATCAGCGACGATCTCCCAGTGGTCGGAATAAAGCATGTCTGCTTCCGTGTCTTCTGCCACAGAAACAAAACGTTCGACTGCATGTTCGCCCAATTCCAGAGAATGGCATCCGATATTTATGCAGATGTACTCTTCAGAGACAGTATCTGCCAGTTCCCTGAGACTTTTTGTGGTGTTGAGCCGTACACCTGAAATATATCTGACTTCAGACATGGTCATAATGATTTTACAGAAGCGCAAGCAATGAGCCGCGTATCATTGAAAATTCCGATTCAAAATTCGGAGTAAACACTCCCTTGCCGATATTATCGTCTATATCCTTTAAATCCCACCAGCGTCCCTCATCGACCTCGTCAAGATCAGGATGGAGCTCATAACTTCCCACAACGGCAAATACATTTACCATTTCCTTCTCAATCTCCGACTCGAACTGATAGGTCTCGATATGGATAGGATTGAACTCAGTGAAACCAAGTTCTTCGGATGCTTCTCTGTAGACTGCTTCAAGAATACCCTCGCCGTAAGACACGTGTCCTCCGACTGCAGTATCCCATTTTCCTGGCTGGATATCCTTCTTCATCGATCTCTTCTGAAGATATATCCGGCTGAAACGGTCGATTATATGGATATGGATCACAGGATGCAAAGGCTTGGCTCCGCTATGACAGTAATTACGGGTGGAACGTCCCACAACAAGCCCGCTGGGCTCGACAACAGGAAACCACTCACTTGCAACAGCCCTTTCGACAGTCGATTCGGCTGTCGGCGCAGGGATTACAGGAGCCATATCATATGGATATATTAGTTCCATGCTAAAAAACCATTTCCACACAGAATGCAGACTGTCCGTCCACTTTTCCTTCCACATAGATGCGGAGAACATCTCCGTCTTCAACCTTTGCCTTGAAGATCTCTACCTCGTCTCCCTGACGGGTCTCATGGTTGAAGTTTATGGTAAACTCCTTTACTGCTCTTGTGGAAGCGATTTCATAGTCAACCGCATCCATGGCCCACTGCATGTACATGGCATTGTTCGCATGTGCATTCATGTCGATATCGGAATAGGCCACAGCATGTTTCATCACAAGTTCCGGTTCGACATCTTTCGGCATCTGAACCTTTTCAGCAGGCGCTTCCAATGCGTTCTCGCTGCATACAGTGTCTGTTTCAACAAGTTTGGGATCGCGGACAAGCCTTCTTGTCTCAAGATTGAGAACCAACCATGAAGTCGTAGCCTTGACTCTTTCCCTGCCTTCTTTGTCTGTGAGAATGAAGTCCCTCAGGAAGAAAAGACGATTGAGTCCCTTATGCCATGTCGTCAGGGTAATGCCTTCCCTCCATTTTGGGATATCGGGAAAAACCACATGAACCCTTGAAAGTATCCATGCGGTATTTGATGCGATAAGGTCATCATACCCGAAACCGAGATACACCGCATGATTTCCTGCTGCTTCCTGAGCATAATTCATAAAGGAAGCAGGTTTCAGACGCCATGAGGCATCAGTATCAAAGCATGGTATTGTTATATCTTGAGTATATTTTTTCATAATTATCGTTTAAGAATTTCCAGTTCTTCAGGAGTATAAAGGAACTGGTCGATCCAGTCAGGACAGAGACGTCCGACAACCATATAGGCAATTACCAGAACTGCAAAGACAATCAGAACCATGGTCAGGATCCTACCCCATCCGATGCTCTTCTTTTCTTCCGGCGTGACAGCAGGAGCTGGCTCTGGTGCTGGTGCCGGCTCTGGCTCTGG
>JAFVMQ010000100.1 GCA_017506825.1 Bacteroidales bacterium | reverse complement strand
GAGGAAACCTTCCTCAGGGATCACTCCGGCATGGCGCACGGCGGCTTTGTCTTCCGCAGCGGCACTACCGGAAAAAACGACGAACATCACCATGTCGTCGAATTCTCCCTGAAGCTCGACTCCAATCCGGAGTTCACCTCCAGTGTGCTCGTCGCTTATGCAAGAGCCCTGAAGCGCCTCTATGATGAGGGAGAACGCGGCTGCCGTACGGTCTTCGATATCGCCCCGGCCTACCTTCTTGAAATGAGCCGGGAGGAAATGCGCGCCCATCTTCTCTGATCTCTGCAGTCACGGATTCAGTATTCATTAGGGGCTGTAACGGGGGGTGACCCTCTCAGACCCTGAAATATTCATCTGATCGTGAGCCAAAATACGGCTTATGATTGGATGATTTTTTCTTTTATTCTTGACAACTAGGCTCTAGTGTGTTATGCTGTTTTCAGGAGGTGGAATGAGACTATGGCAAAAACAAAAGAAGAAAAATCCAAGTATGATCAGGAATTTCAGAAGACCCATATGAAACACATCAGTATCTGGTTCAACCGTGAAAAAGACAAAGACATTATCGATCGGCTCGAATCACAGCCGGATACCACTTCTGCCTACATTAAGCAGCTGATCCGAGATGATATTGCCGCATTCAATTCAGGAACAGGACGTTACAGCAAATAAGAAAAGAAAGGAAAAAGAAAATGTGCTTGCCCGCACATCTTCCGGTAAATCAAATGACCAAATTCAATTTACAAAATGATTATAACTCAGACAATCCTATCAATCCATATGCTTTTGTTCAACAGTCACTTCTGCTTCCGGTGACTATCGATCTGCAGCAGGAACTCCCGGAAAGCGATATCTGCTGGACTGTATTCCGGTGTGTTGAAGAAGCCGGTCTGATTCAGTATGTCAGGACAGAAAATCGTGACGGCGATGACTACCCTGCTATTGATATGCTTAAGGCCGTAATGCTTGGATGGACAGAATTCGGCCGCCCCTCTGTAAGAGATCTGGAAGATCTTGCACACAATAACATTCGTTACCGCATATTGTTTCCAGGAGACACAAAGCCGTCTTTCATGGCATTTCATCGATTTATTCATGATGACATGTCAATAAGCGCAGAAGATCTTCTGACCAAGCTGAATCTCTATATGGCCTCTGTGCTTCCGGAAGACATCAATCCCGAAAACGAAGAAATTGACGGAACAAAGGAAGAAGCGGATGCCAATAAAATGACCTTTGTCTGGCGCGGAGCTACCGATAAATTCTATGCTCGCTGCTATGCATCAACATTTGAATTATTCAAGCAATTGATCGCGCATTTTAATGCGAATAATGTAAAGCATCCTATTTCGTTATTGCATCAGTTCGACCTCAACTATCTGATGAAGGTTGCCTGCTTCATTGAAGAATACTGCAAACAGCAGAACATTCAGTTTGTGTACGGAAAAGGAAAGCACAAAACAAAGATTCAAAGATGGTATGACGAGCTTAAGGGGTATGCAATCCGGATATGGAAATATCAGATGCACTATGACATTCTGGAGGACCGTAATTCATTTTCCAAGACAGATCCCGACGCCACATTCATGCATATGAAGTATGACTATTACAATCACACCAATGTATTCAAGCCTGGGTTTAATGTGCAGATGGGAAATGTAAATGGATTTGTCTGGGATATTTACGTCAGTCCGGACCCAAATGACATGAAGACATTTATCCCACTGATGGAGCAGCACTTTCGCAACTACGGGAACTATCCTAAGCGCACTGGCGCTGACGCTGGATACGGTTCCTTTGACAACTATAAATTCTGTAAAGACCATCAGATGGAACTGTATATGAAATATCCCAACTACGATGCCAGGAAAAAGAAAAAAACAGATAAAAACAGATTCAAATCCTTCATGATGGATAGGGATGAGAATGGCCTTCCTATATGTCCTGCAGGGCATTCGTTCCGGGTGGAAAAGACGAGAACAGAAACGCGTGGAGTTTATCCGCGGGAAATGGAAACACTGATTAACGATCATTGTGAAAACTGTCCGCTTAAATCAAAGTGTACAAAATCCAAATCAGGAGCTCGGAGAATACAGAGGTGCGTTCAACTGGAAGAATGGCAGGAAGAAGTAGACAACAACCTGGAAACTGAGCTCGGAAAAAAGATCATGCAAAACCGGAGAGTCTTCGCCGAAGGTATCTTCGGGGATAAGAAATATAACTGGAAAAACGACAAATTGCATCGGACTGGTGAATCTGGTGTAAAAACCGAGATTTATCTGTATGCATTAGGTCGAAATCTGCGGAGATTCCACAAACTCTACTGGGAGCGCAGACGCGAGGCAGAGAAAAAGGCAGCCAAACTGATCGAGTTTGCACGATCTGTGATGCCTGCCTAAATCGAACTGATCCTCTTGGCTCATTTCAATAAAAAGATGTTTTCATCATGTGCCGATTCATGCGAATACCCTGATCTTCGCATGATTTTTTATACTTCATGAGCTTCTTATCCAGGTATTCTCTCTCAAATATAAAAGGGGCTGTATCGCCGACTGGATTTCTGTTTTTAACCCTGTCGCCCGTTACAGCCCCTTTTCTGTTCCCCATGAGCTGTCCATTAAAGCATGCATTCCATCCACAGGAATCCTCTGGGATCACGAACAGGTGAATGGCTGACCCCCAATCGAACAGGCAGTTTGTCCAGGCCGATGGCAGTTCCTCTGTTTCCGGAAACTGCCGCTTCCGGGAAACGGCAGGCGGCGGATTATACCCCCTTCGTAACGTTTCTTTTTCATGAATCTTCTCATTCATGCATGATCAAACACATGATCCGGAAAACAGAACTCCCCGGCTTGTTTCTGTCACACAGAAGAATCAGCCGGAGAGTTCTTTCAGTTCCCTCAGTGAACAAACAGCAGGAACAGGTGGTAGATCACAAAGCAGATCACCCAGGCATATACGCACTGGAATACGGCAACGCTGACGGCCCAGCTTCGTCCCAGCTCCTGTTTGATCGAAGCGATCGCCGCCACGCACGGCGTATACAGCAGGGAATAGATCAGCAGGGAGACGGCCGAAGCGATGGTGAGCACCTTCTCCACTCCGCCATATGGTCCAAACAGCAT
>JAFVMQ010000011.1 GCA_017506825.1 Bacteroidales bacterium | reverse complement strand
GACAGCCGTCCGGCTGCCTTTTCTGTTGTGCATCTGATGTCTATTCTGCTCTTTTTTCCTTTTCTTTTACAAGTTTCTCTTTAAGAATGTCTGCGCAGTCTACAACTGCATCTTCGAAGGTCTTAGCATTCTTCTCTACCACGATCGTATGTCCCGGAATCGAAACCACAACCTTTACATTCTTGTTTTCGTGGTCTGGAAGTAATGAAAGCGCTACATCTACTCCTGTTACTGCATCATAGAATTTCTCGATCCTTGAGAATTTCTTCTCAACAAAGTCCAACAGTTTCTGGTCAGCATTGAACTTGATGCTCTGAACTCTAATCTCCATGTTTACCTCCGTTTTTAGCCCTTGGATGGGCGCGTTTATAAATAGTCTTCAGCCGGGCGATACTGCTATGGGTATAGACCTGGGTAGCAGCCAGTGAAGAATGACCGAGAAGTTCCTTGATGGAATACAGATCGGTGTCTTCATTCATAAGTTCCGTCGCAAGAGAATGTCTGAGAGCATGCGGCGACTTCCGTCCCCTTATGCTGCTCACATCCCCAAGTGCGGACTTTACAGCCCTGTCAACATAGGCAGGATACAGAGGAGTACCCTTGTATGTGACAAAAAGCGGCTCTTTCAAAGACCTCTTCCCTCCGCACATCGCCTCAACTGCTTTCAAATATAATAAAATTTCTTCAGACAATGAAATAACGAGAGGAATTTCCCGCATTTTATCGCCTTTTCCTCTTACTTTTACAACATTTCGACCAAAATCAACGTCTCCGACAAGAAGTCCTATCAATTCTGCACGTCTTATTCCCAAAGAGTATAAGGTTGAGATGATAAGTCGTTCCAGAAGCCCTTCATAATAAGATTTTCCATTTTTCGTTTCCCACTCCAAGGCAAAAATACGGAATGCGTCAGCATCGAATATATAAGAAGTATTATCGAAATATTCTCCCATAGCCTCCCTGCCGAAAAACTGCGGAATACGTTTCTCCACCTTAGGCTTCGGCACAAGATCGACCGGATTGGAACAAAGCTTTCCTTTCTTGATAAGAAAACGGCAGAAACCGCTGAGGGCAGAAAGATGAAGATTTACTGTCCGGGAACTTTTCGCAGGCTTGGAGTCAAGCAGCATAGTTTCATACTGCCTGATTTCAGACTTGTTCAAAGAATCTATAAATCCATCCTCTGACGGAATCTCACCTTCCCTGAAAGCGAAGGCAAGATAATCCTTGAGAACGCCCTCATAGATTGCAACAGTCCTCGGAGAAAAACGTCTGACGTTCTTTATATAGGAAATATAATCGTTGATAATATCCATCATTTAACAGGGAAAAGCCCCATCTCTGCAGCCTTTGCACGCATCAGTGCATCAGCTGCTTCAAAAGTATTCTCGATATCACCGTCAAGAATGGCATTCTTAACGATTTCCTTCAGCTGACCGATGGTATTGCATGGTTCAATTCCGAAAAGATCCATCACATAATCTCCTGTAATAGGATTCTTGAAATTACGGATGGCATCCTTTGCCTCAACCTCGACAAGCTTTGTCTTAACAAGCTCGAAATTCGCATGAAGCCTTGCAACCTTACGAGGGTTCTTCGATGTAATATCTGCATTACAGAGAAGCATCAGGTCATCTATATCGTTCCCTGCATCGAAAAGAAGACGGCGGACAGCGGAATCCGTAACCTCATCAGTCACAAGTGCAATAGGTCTGAGATGCAGATTGACAAGCTTCTGGACATATTTCATCTTCTCGTTGAGAGGCATCTTCATGCTCTGGAAGATCTTAGGAATCCAGCGGGCTCCTACAACTTCATGCCCATGGAAAGTCCAGCCTAAGGCAGGATCGTATTTCTTTGTAGCAGGCTTTGCTATGTCGTGAAGAAGTGCCGCCCACCTCAGCCAGACATTCGGTTCCGTCCTGACCTTCTCTATCTCTACCCCATCCTCAAAGACAAAATCCTTGAGTTTTCCTTCAGCAATAGCATCTACCTCCAAGGCAGCGACATTATCAAGCACCTCAAGAGTATGTGAGAAATTCTCCTTATGTCCCTTACCCTCGACAGTTTCCACGCCTTTAAGCTTTGCAAGCTGCGGCAGTATGAAGTCAAGAAGACCGGTCTCGTCAAGAAGACGGAATCCTAGAGACGGCTTCGAGGTGACAAGTATCTTGTTGAGTTCCTCTACAATCCTCTCCTTTGAAAGGATCTCCATCCTGCCCCGATTCCTTCTGATGGAATCTAATGATTCAGGAACTATTTCAAAGGTCTGGTCAGGAGTAGAAAGCTTTGTCGCAAAGCGCACTGCACGGACCATCCTCAAAGGGTCATCACTGTATGTCGTATCAGGATCAAGAGGTGTACGTATGATTCCTGCAGCAAGGTCTCTGATACCGCCGAAAGGATCGACGAGAGCACCGAAATCCTCCTTCTGAAGGCTGAATGCCATCGCATTGATTGTAAAGTCCCTTCTGAGCTGATCATCCTCAAGGGTACCATCTTCGACTATCGGTTTGCGCGAATCGCGACGGTATGATTCCTTCCTGGCCCCTACGAATTCCACCTCGATACCATGATAACGGAGCATTGCAGTACCGAAATTCCGAAAAACAGACACATTGCTCCTCACCTTCGCCCCCACAGCTTCAGCGAGTTCTATTCCGCTGCCCTCGACAACAATATCGATGTCCTTGCTCTCACGTCCGAGGAAGCAGTCACGGACATATCCGCCGATAACAAAGGCACGCACACCGAGCTCGGCTGCGGTTTCCGATACGATGGAAAATATCTTATGGTCCAGAAAACCCTGGGTTATTGTTGCTGACATACCATTTCACTATAAGAAGGCACCTTGTCAAGAAAGACATACGAAGCCCCGTCCTTTGTTTCCTGACGTGCGCAGACATATGTCCTTGTGCCGTTTGTTATCATCATGTATCTTACATTCAGAACCATGTTGTACCTTATAGCCTGCTCCAGAACCTCTCCGGTAAGCTCGACCTCCGGTCTCTTGCATTCGACCACAACCAAAGGCCTTACCTGACGGTCATACACAAGGATATCCGCACGGAACTGCTTGTCGCCCAATCTGAAACCGGTCTCACTCATCATCATATGCATCGGCACCTGCAGATGTTCATGCAGCACACCGATACACCACTGCCTGACCTTCTCCTCCGGAGTAAGGGTCACATGCTTCTTTCTCAGCGGGTCCCAAATTGTAGCCTTATTGTCCATAAACATG
>JAFVMQ010000099.1 GCA_017506825.1 Bacteroidales bacterium | reverse complement strand
GATTCAGTCCAGCCTCTCAGGATAACCTTTGACGGATTGAAGAAGAAAGATGTACTCAGAGGTGTGTCTGCGGTCAGCTACCACTCCGACGACCCTGATGCCGACAACACTCTCGACCAGCCGGAAAAGATCGTTCCTCAGACTCTTCCACTTGATTTCGAAGGGAAAGTCATGGAGACGGATATTGCTCCGAAGACCTTTATGGTTTATGTACTTCAGAAATAACTTTAGTATATTTGCAGTCTGAATTTCAGACTGCATTTTTTATGAAGAAGACAGTTTTTCTGACCGGAGCCACCGGAAACATGGGCTGGGCCGGCTTTCAGGAACTATATGCAAGAAAGGAACGTTTCAATATAAGGATACTCGCCCGCGACAGCAGGAAGAACCGCAGGAAACTCGCCCCCTACCTTTCCGACCCTTCGGTTACGGTAGTCTGGGGGGACCTTATGCGTTATGAAGATGTTCTGGCGGGAGTGACCGGTTCGGATTATGTACTCCATGTAGGAGGAATGGTCTCTCCCGCAGCTGACTACTATCCGGAAAAGACACTTAAAGTCAATATCGGCTCGGCAGAGAATGTGGTCAAGGCAGTGCTTGCCCAGCCGGATGCCTCAGATATCAAAGTCGTATACATAGGCTCGGTAGCCCAGTACGGCGACAGAAATCCGCCTCATCATTGGGGCTGTGCTTCTGATCCTCAGGTTCCTGCACAATTCGATATGTATGCCTTGTCAAAGATCCGCGCAGAGCAGATTTTCGCTTCTGCCGGACTCGGACACCTCGTCTCGCTCCGCCAGAGCGGCATTCTCTATCCAGGCATACTGAGCGTTCTGAGTCCGACTGCCTTCCATGTCCCCATGGGAGGAGTACTCGAATGGGCGACCATCGAAGACTCAGGACGCCTGCTCGCCCAGGTCTGCGAAGACTGGGTTCCGGAAGACTTCTGGAACAAGGCCTACAACATCAGCAGCGGAGCGCAGTACCGTATGACCAATTACGAATTCATGAACAGGATGCTTTCAGCCCTCGGTCTCCCGTCTCCGGAGAAAGTCTTCGAGCCTCAGTGGTTCGCACTGAAGAATTTCCATGGAATGTGGTACAAGGATGCAGACATCCTCGATGATATCCTCCATTTCAGAGCCAATGTCCCTGTCGACGAATACTTTGCATCGATGAAATCGAAGCTGCCATGGTTCTACTCCCTTGCCTTCCTTGCTCCGGCATGGGCGGTGAAGATGTTCATGAAGCCGTTTGCATTCGAGAAAGGGCTCGGCACCCAGTGGTGGGTCGATAATGATCCGGAAAGGTTCGAAGCATATTACGGTTCGCGCGAAGCATACGACGCCATCCGCACCTGGGACGACATCCGCCCCGCTGTTTCTAAATCGCCTGCGGCAGTTGGAACAGGTGATTTAATGTAAGTTGTTGATTTGTAGGTTTTTGTGATTTACGATGAAGATTAGGATTCTGGACATATTGGAAGAGACGATGGCAGACGGACCGGGACTGCGCACATCCATCTACTGTGCGGGCTGCGCCCACCATTGCCCTGGCTGCCATAATCCGCAGTCGTGGGATTTTGCGGGCGGAAGGGAAGTGTCGGTCGACGAACTGCTCGAAATCGTCAAGGCCGATGAGTTCGCGGACGTCACTTTTTCCGGCGGCGATCCGCTCTATCAGGTCGAGGCCTTTACCGAACTTGCCCGCCGCATAAAGGAAGATACCGGCAAGAACATCTGGTGCTATACCGGATTCACATACGAGGAAATTCTCGCTGACGCTCGTCTGAGCCAGATTCTTCAGTACATAGATACATTGGTTGACGGACCTTTCGTCCAGTCGCTCCGCGATCCGGAGCTTCATTTCCGCGGCAGCTCGAACCAGCGCATCATCCATCTTCACTCTGAAGATGAAGACCAGATTCCCGGGACAGTTCCTACAGTTCCATACAAATAGCCTGAAGACAGTTCCGGTGCCATAATACTCCGGTGCCCCCTGTCCTCTGCGATGACGTCCCTTAGCCGGGGGTGGCATGTCACTCTCCGTATTACGGCACCGGAACTGGATATAGAAAACACCTGTGACAGAAATCTGGTGAAAACTGTCACAGGTGTCTCTATAATCCTACTAAATTCCCTTTTTCATTAACACCTGTGTCATAAAACGTGCGGAAACTGTCACAGGTGTAAAACAATATCCTCGGGATGTGGACGAGCGAAGCATATACCTATGCTCCTGCGAAGCGAACCACTCCAGGGGATATTGTTTGGTAGGGTCGGGGATGACGTCATTGCCGGCTTGACCGGCAATCCCTATTCGTGCACCACACGATCGCGGAGCTCCGCAAGCTTTCCGCTGTTCCAGCGGCTCGTAGTGCCGACAAGGTAACCTGTGATTCTCTGAAGCTTGTCGATATTGCGACCTCCGCAATGCGGACACTCGTCCAGACCTTCCTTGGCATTCTCGAATCCGCAGTCCATGCAGCGGTTTCTATTGTGGTTCACTGAGCAGTATCCGATTTCGTACTTATCCATCAGGTCTACGATGGACATGATCGCCTCAGGATTGTGGGTCGCATCTCCGTCGATCTCGACATAGAAGATATGTCCTCCTCCTGTAAGGGCATGGTAAGGACCCTCGATCTCTGCCTTGTGCTTAGGAGTACATTTGTAGTATACAGGTACGTGGTTCGAGTTTGTATAGTAGTCTTTGTCTGTCACGCCAGGGATGATGCCGAACTTCTTCTTGTCTCCGCGGGTAAAGCGTCCTGCCAATCCCTCCGCAGGGGTCGCGAGCACGCTGTAGTTGTGCTTGTATGTTTCGCAGAACTTGTTGATCTTGCTGCGCATGAAGGTTACGATGCGGAGTCCGAGTTCCTGTGCTTCAGCTGATTCTCCGTGGTGTTTGCCCACGAGCGCAATGAGGGTCTCCGCCAGTCCGATAAAGCCGATTCCGAGAGTTCCGTGGTTGATGACAGCCTCTATCGTGTCGTTATCTTCAAGCTTGTCGCTATCCATCCAGAGAGATCCCATAAGGAGCGGGAACTGTTTCTTGAGGGCTGTCTTCTGGAAGTTGAACCTCTCATTAAGCTGCTTAGCTGCAATCTCGAGAACATAATCGAGTTTTCGGAAGAATTCGTGGATCCTGTCCTCTCTGTTCTCGATGCCCATGCACTCGATAGCGAGCTTCACAATATTGATTGTAGTGAACGAAAGGTTACCGCGACCGATAGAAGTCTTAGGTCCGAACCTGTTCTCGAATACGCGGGTACGGCATCCCATTGTAGCCACCTCCCACTGATATCTCTTAGGATCATCCGCTTTCCAAAGCTCGTGGTGGTTGTATGGAGCGTCAAGGTTCACGAAGTTAGGGAAGAAACGGCGTGCAGACACCTTGCAGGCAAACTTGTAGAGGTCGTAGTTGCGGTCCTCAGGAAGGTAGCTCACACCACGTTTCTTTTTCCAGATCTGGATAGGGAAAATGGCGGTAGAACCGTTGCCCACACCTTCGTATGTAGTGTTGAGGATCTCGCGGATCACACAACGTCCTTCTGCAGAGGTGTCGGTACCATAGTTGATCGAACTGAATACAACCTGGTTTCCACCGCGCGAATGGATGGAGTTCATGTTGTGCACGAATGCCTCCATCGACTGATGTACTCGGCTTACTGTCATGTTGATCGCATGCTGGATTACCCTGTCGTCACCCTGAATGCCTACAAG
>JAFVMQ010000098.1 GCA_017506825.1 Bacteroidales bacterium | reverse complement strand
TGTATGTCAGGACACAATGTAAGATATCCGCTGTAAAGTGCACTGCTCATGTAGGCAGTATAGATTCCTGTCAGTATCTGTTCTGCATCATTGAATGTCTTCATGCCCTCCTCCTCAGGGATATAATCCCCAGGAATCTTTTCCAGACATGACGACAATCCCATGGCTACGGCAATCACAGCCGCAGTCCTCATAAACATCATATATATATTCTTCATCGCTTTCATAATTAGAACCGGATATCAAGACCGAAGGTATACTGACGGGACATCGGATACTGGGCCGCATAGATATTTGAAACGCCTTCCGGATCCAGACCCGAGAAGTTGGTAAATGTCAGAAGGTTCTGACCCTGGGCATAGACTCTGAGTCCCCTGATGAATCCTATCTTCTTGAGAATACCTGACGGAAGCGAATATGACACCATCAGATTCTTCAGACGAAGGAAAGATGCATCTTCAAGCAGTCTGCTGTCGAATTCCGTATAGACTCCGTGACGCGGGATATCTGTAACATCACCCGGCTGCTTCCAGCGGTTGAGAAGACGGCGGGACTGATTGTATGTCATGAAACGTCCGTTCGATTCATCGAAATAACGGTCGTTGTTGATCATCCAGCGGTCACCTACCCAGCTGAACTGGGCACTCACGCTCAGACCTTTCCAACCGAGGCTGGTACCGAAACCGCCCTGCCATGGAGCATGGTAACTCTTGCCGACAAGAACCTTATCCTCGTCGCGAAGTTCGTTTGTGATGTTTCCGTCCTTGTCATACCACAGTGCGTCTCCGTTCGCAGGATTCACACCGGCAAAACGGTTGATATAGAATTCTCCGACCGGGTGTCCGACAACAAGCTTTGTGCTTGTATTGGAAGTCTCATATTCATCCACACCGTTGTAAAGCTCGGTAAGCCTGTTATGGTTATATCCGACATTGGCATTGAGGGACCATATGAAATCCTTGATCTGAAGGACTGTGGCATTGACATTCAGTTCAACACCTCTGTTGACCATGGCACCGACATTCGACCACCTGTAACCGTAACCGTTGGACTGAGAATAAGCAAGAGGCACAGACATCAGCATATCGGTCGTCTTCTTGTTATACAGTTCCAGATCCACATTAAGCCTGTTCCAGAAACCGAGATGGAAAGCAAGATTCGATGTCCACGTATTCTCCCATGTCAGGTTTTCGTTACCTGGCTGAATAGGTGCAACGCCAGCGTCACCGATATAATCCGAACCACCTCCGATAAGGGCAAGATGCTCATAATTAGGAATTTCCGAGTTTCCTGAAGTACCCGTACTGAGAGCTATCTGAGCCATTGTCAGCCAGTCGCGGCTACCTGCCATGAAGCCTTCGTTACGCAGGTTCCACATGAAGCCCAATGCTCCGAAGACTCCCCACCTGTTATTCTTTCCGAATCTTGAAGATCCGTCAGTTCTGAGCGAAACCTCTCCATAATACTTGTCAGCGAAATTATACTCGCCTCTACCGAAGAAAGAGACACGCGAATAATCCGAATCAGCCGTACTTGTCCATGAAGTGACTCTGGTACCGGTAGCTATGTCTGTGAGCTGGGAATTATTCTGACCGACCGCCTTCACACTGAACGCCTCGACATGATAATCCTGCCATTCATGACCGAGAAGGAAATTGAAATCATGGATATTGTCGATATTGAATCTGTAGGTCAGTGTATTCGCCAGCTGAAGATTAAGTCCGTCGCTGGAACTTCTTGATGCACTTCCTTCACCCTGGTTAGGTGCATAATCCGGGAAAGACTGGCTGAAACCGGTGGTATGCGAGAAGTCAACGCCAAACTGAGACTTGAATACAAGATTCCTGTACAAAGTCAGTTCCGCGAACACTGTGGAGAACATCTTATACTTCTTATAAGAAAGCGGATTGTTTTCAAGCCATTCCAGAGGATTCTGACCGGATCCTTTCCATGTGCCGTCATTGATCGAAGCAAGCGATCCGTCAGCCTTGTACGGATTCCAATACGGCTGCATGAAACGTGCAGCGGAAATTGGAGTCACAAGTGTATACTGTCCCTCATCCGCCTGCTGGATATCCTGATAGTTGAACATGGTATTGGTACCCATCTTCAACCATGAAGACATCTGCTGCTCGAAATTAAAGCGCATCGAGTAGCGGGTGAACTGAGAACCCGGAGCAATACCCTGCTGGTCATAATAGCCACCTGAGAAATAATAATTGGTAGTCTCAGTCGCACCGGAAACGGACAATTCATGGCTCTGAAGCAAGGCCGAGTCATTGAACACGACATCCATCCAGTTGACATCTATCGTAGACAGATAATTGTAATTCTGCCCGTCAGTAAGTCCAAGTTCCTTCTCATACTGGATGCGCTCTGCTGTATTCATGAGGTCCCAGTTGCCATGAGCAAGGGCTGACCATCCCATCTGCATACGGTAGTTTACGTTAGGGCGCTCCATGTCACGACCTCGCTTTGTTGTGATCACAATCACACCGTTTGCAGCACGAGCGCCATAAATTGAAGTGGAAGAAGCGTCCTTCAGGACAGACATGCTTTCTATGTCGGCCGGATTGATCGTATTGAAATCCGAAGCCGAGATCGCTACACCGTCAAGAATATAGAGCGGAGCTGTTCCTGAATTGATGGAGTTCGTACCGCGGATCGTCATGGTTGCGGAAGTACTTGGTTCTCCCGTACTGGAAAGGACTGTAAGACCTGCAACCTGACCCTGAAGAGCCTGATCGAATGCAGCTGTCGGAGTGTTTTCCAACTTCTCTGACTTTACTGTCGATACAGAGCCCGCAACAGTTCCCTTTTTACGTACACCGTAAGCAATCACTACCACATCATCCAGCTTGAGACTTTCAGGCTGCATCACCACATTGTGCGTGAATTCAGCAACTGAAGGGACGACAATCTTTTCATCGTTGAATCCGATACTCGAGAATGTCAGTTCTGTTCCCGGAGCCACTTCGATGACATAATCGCCATCAATGGAGGTGATCACTCCATTACCCGGACCGGCAACGACTCCCACTCCCATCATCGGCAGACCGTCTTCAGCGGAAGTCACCACTCCGCTTACCTTGACGACATTCTGGCCCATAAGCCCGAATGCCGCAACAGACAGCAACATGATTGTCAGAATCGGTTTTAATAATTCTTTCATCAAAATATTATAGGGTTAAATTTTATTAACCTGCAAAGATATGAAAATTCTTCTGACTAACGACAACTTCCCACATTAACTGACAATGGCGCACACAGGTTTTGTGTACGCCGGCAAAACAATGGTTTACGGGTTGATTTTATTGTAATTCGAAGTCTGTCAGATTCTTCAGACCTGGTATTCCATAATAAGCTTCGACAATATCACCTCTGATGCACACCTTACGTCCGAGCAGGGAAGGATTGTCGACAAGATTGAGATCATCCCTTATATGACCTGACGGAAGACTTACCGACAGACATGAACTTTTAGCTGACGTGGAGGAACGGGGACCGATAAGAATATTGGTTCTCGACGAAAAAGGACCTTCAAATGAGGCTGAAGAAGAAGTCAGGTCTCCTCCCACGATATATCCGCTGACCCAGACGTCTTCCTCTCCGACAGAAGCCAGAGCCTGGGATACGGTAAGGGCATCTGAAGAATCCGAACCCTTGTCATCCGATCCGCCTATTACATAATCCTCTGTCAGCCATGTTCTTGAAGTATCTACAGCTACTCTGATCCTTTCCTGGTCATCGGAAGATGACGAAGCAACGCTCACATTAAGGGTCAGCACAGTCTGTGGCTGGAGGTTCCGCGTCATCAGAATCTTATCAGAGGAATTTTCACTCATCATCAGCGAAACACTGCCTGGAAGGAAATAAGCGACTCTTTTTTCCGTATATCCATACATAAGCTTTCCATCGGATGATTTCAGGAAAAGTGACGCATCAGGACACTCCCTTATAAAGCTTTCATCAATTCTCAGGCGTACACCTGAATTCATCTGGACACACACCAGTTTCACATCAGCCACACCTCCTGCCGGAACGACAACACACTGCTCGTCACCGTACTGCGGAGTCGAAAACGCCGGTTTACGGAACTCGCACGAACGCACACTTACAGTATAACTTCCAGCATCGACCATTATGGACTCAGGAGAGTCCCCATATGCCCCATCATAGATGATTTCTCCTTCAGGTCCTGTAACCGTAAGCAAAAAATCGCTGGTATCCGGCAGTTGGTTCTCGGATTTTGTCCTGACATCATCATAAAAGGCGATCCTTAACTCACCTTGACCGTCGACATCCGACTGCGGCGGCAACATCTGGCAGGAAACAGCCAGCAAAAGAAACAAGAAACACTTCTTCATAATCTTTCTCCTCATTCATTAGAGCTGCGACATTGCAGCAGGAGCAAATATATGGAAGAGGTGAGAATACCAGGCTAAAAAAAAGAAAAAGATGAAATTTCTGTTTTTTAGTCAAACTTTTTCTGTTTTTTAACTGATATTCAAAATAAAATACATATCAGGTAAATATCGATAATGATAAAAAAATTATCATTGTTGAAACAATGGTACATATCCAAAATTCACGGGACAATCGCAATCACTGCGACTGTCCCGCTACTTAACCTAAACTTAAACTATGAAAAACTTCGAAACAAAAATAAAAAAGTTTATCAAACATCCAAATTAAACTATGCGAATCTTCGCATATTTTAAGAGTAACAGCTTTTCGCCATGGTCATCAAAGACAATTTTCGCCTTCAGATCAGTCGCAGAGCCCGTTATCTCCAATATCTTTCCAAATCCGAAACGGTTGTGTTCGATCCTCTGCCCAGCCTTCAGCTGAAGAACAGGAGTCGGCTCGAATTCAGCATCAGGCACTCTCTTCTGCACCGCTTGAGGACGGCTTATCAGTACCGGATCAGCTCTTTTAACCGGACCTGACGGCCTTACAGGAACAGCACGGTCTCTTCTTTCAACCCTTACAGGACCTGAACTTCCGTAACTGCTGACGCCAACGGAACGCGAACTGCCTCCGAAACGCTGTCCCCATCCGCCGAACGATTGTTTCCTGTCCGAAGAGTCTTCATCATTATCCTCGGAAGATAGAGGATTTGAAATATACCGAGGGTCGACCTCCTTTACAAAACGACTCGGAGAGTTTGACTCATGTTTTCCATTCCTTGTCCTTGTCGATGCAAAAGAAAGCTGCAGAACCTTCTTCGCACGGGTCATAGCCACATAAAAAAGTCTTCTTTCCTCCTCAATCTCCGTTTCGGAAGCCATGAAGCCGCCGGACGGGAATATATTCTCCTCCATTCCTGCAACAAACACATACGGGAATTCCAGACCTTTCGAAGAGTGTACGGTCATCAATGCTATCTTATTGGAGCTTTCCTCATCACTGACATCAACCGCACTGAGAAGTGAGGCATTTTCAAGGTAGTCACACATCGTAACCACAGGAAAATCCCCTGGAGTCAGCTCCGAACCATCTGAAATCTGACCATCAGCCAGCATATCCTCCATATATTCTCCATTCTTTTCATCAATGAACAACTTGACACTATTGACAAGTTCTTCAACATTGGCAGTCCTGGACTGTCCTTCGATGCTTGTATCCGACTTATAGAACATATACAGTCCGGAATCGTCGGCAATACGTTTTGCAACAGTATAGGCATCCTCGGCATTGGCCTTCAGAGCCAGACGTCCGATCATATCGCAGAACTCCCTGATCTTCTTTACTGCAGCCTGCTTGAGTCCGTACTTTTCAAGATCATCAAGATATGCAGCCTTGAAGAGAGGTATCTGATGCGCAGATGCAGCGGCAGTCAGAGCTGCCAGCGAGGTATCGCCTATACCTCTGGCAGGTTTGTTTACAATCCTCTTGAAGGACTCGTTATCATTGACATTTACAAACAGCTTGAAATAGGCCATCATATCCTTTACCTCCGCCCTTTCAAAGAAAGAATTGCCGGACCATATCATATACGGAAGATTCCTGCGCCTTAAAGCCTCCTCAAGGGCACGCGACTGGGCGTTTGTCCTATACAGAATCGCAAAGTCTTGATATTCAGCCTTCTCAGATTGGATGCGTGAGATTATAGATGAGGCTATCAGCAGAGCTTCCTCCTGCTCGGTATAAGCCTGGATAAGTCGGATCCTCTCTCCCTCAGCCCCCATGGAATAACACTCCTTCGGGATCCTGGCGGTATTTTTCTCAATCAGGGAATTCGCCGCATCCACAATAACCTTCGTCGACCTGTAGTTCTGTACGAGGCGGAAGATGTGATGCTGCGGATAATCCTTCTTGAAGTTCAGGATATTCTCGATCTTTGCACCTCGGAATGCATAGATGGACTGGGAGTCATCTCCCACCACACAGATGTTCTGATGCCACTGGCTGAGTTTCTTGAGAATAAGATACTGAGCGAAGTTTGTATCCTGATACTCGTCGACCATGATATAGTCGAACCTTCCGGCAATTGACTCCAGAGCGGCAGGATTGTCGCGGAGAAGGATGTTCATGTTCAGAAGAATGTCATCGAAATCCATCACCCCTGCCTGCCTGCACTTCTGCGCATAAAGCTGATAGATATCGCATATGCGAGGCTTCTTTGCCGACGCATCGTTCTGAAGGGCAGTAGGATTCCTCCTGTACGCATCTGCTGTGACAAGATTGTTCTTTGCCATGGATATCCTTGACAGGACATCCTTCGGCTTATACACCTTCTCGTCCAGCTGAAGTTCCTTCAGGCAAGCCTTGATTGCACTGACGGAATCGCTTGTATCGTAAATGGTAAATGCTTCAGGATATCCCAATGATGCGGAAAACTCGCGAAGAAAACGGATGAAGACCGAATGGAATGTACCCATGTAAAGCCTTCTCGCCCTCCTTTCCCCCACCATCAGAGCGATTCTTTCCTTCATCTCCGAAGCCGCCTTCTTGGTAAAAGTCAGAGCCAGGATCCTTGCCGGATCCAGTTCCCGCTGCTCAAGAATGTATGCAATCCTGCTGGTCAAGACCCTTGTCTTGCCTGATCCCGCACCCGCAACAATAAGTACCGGTCCGTCCACACAACTGACAGCAGCTTTCTGCTCGCTGTTCAGTCCCTCTAAAATAGTACTGTTAGCTTTCTCCATAATAGCGCAAAAATAACCAAATCATTGCAATTAACGAGAACTTTTCTGAAAAACATTTATTCTTTTCAAATTCCTGTTTTTTACTTCGTAAATACCTAAAAATTGCGTAACTTCGCGGGCGCATTTTGAATTCTATACTCAAAACCGTTTATATAATGTCAAACAACATCTATTTGAAAAAGGGTCTTGACCTCCCGATCAGCGGAGTTGCAGCCCAGACGACCAAGAAGGTGATTGTCCCTGACGTTGTGGCCGTAAAACCTACCGATTTCAGAGGTCTCGTACCGAAGCTTCTGGTAAGGGAAGGTGACAAGGTCCTCGCAGGAACACCGGTATTGGCAGACAAGATGTCTCAGAACGTCCTCTTCGCTTCTCCTGTAAGCGGAACTGTGGCAGAGGTCGTAAGAGGCGAAAAGAGAAAGTTGCTTGAGGTCCGCATCAAGGCGGATGCGAAACAGGAGTATGTTGATTATGGCGTAAAGAAGGTTTCCGAAATGACTGCGGAGCAGATCAAGGAAGCAATCCTCGCTGCAGGTCTCTGGCCTGCAATCCAGCAGAGGCCTTACGGCATCATCGCAAACCCTGAGAC
>JAFVMQ010000097.1 GCA_017506825.1 Bacteroidales bacterium | reverse complement strand
GCGATGAATGTATGCTACAATCACGAAGAGCTTCGCAACTTCCTTGGTCTTGCTGCAGAAGTGTCTGAGAAACACCCGGTTGTGATGTCTGAGTTCATGCAGCGATGCAAGGAGATTGAATTTGACGCCGTAGCTGACGGAGGTGAAGTTATCGCTTATGCAATCTCTGAGCATGTGGAGTTTGCAGGTGTACACTCAGGTGACGCTACTATCCAGTTCCCTCCGCAGAAACTTTATGTCGAGACAGTACGTCGTATCAAGAAGATTGCAAAGAAGATTGCTTCTGCTCTCGAGATCACAGGACCTTTCAATATCCAGTTCCTTGCAAAGGACAACTATATAAAGGTTATCGAGTGTAATCTCCGTGCGTCACGAAGCTTCCCATTCGTTTCGAAGGTTCTTAAGATCAATATGATCGAACTTGCTACCAAGGCAATGCTCGGTCTCAAGCCGGCTGCTCCTCGCAAGTCAGCATTCGACCTTGATTATGTAGGTATCAAGTCTTCGCAGTTCTCATTCTCTCGTCTCCAGCAGGCTGACCCTGTTCTTGGTGTGGACATGCACTCGACAGGTGAAGTAGGATGTATCGGCGACGACTTCAATGAGGCACTCCTTAACTCAATGCTTTCTGTAGGATATGAGATCCCTAAGAAGAACATCCTCATATCTTCAGGTAACGCTCTTCAGAAAGCTGATCTCCTCAATGCCTGCCGTCTCCTCCATGAAAGAGGTTACAATCTTTACGGTACCGAGGGTTCTGCAAAGTATCTCGTTGAAAATGGTGTGCCAGCAGAGCGTGTGATCTGGCCTACTGAGGCTCAGGATCCTGAGCTCGCAGGACAGTATAAGCAGGCTATGGAGATGCTTGCAAACAAGGAGCTTGACCTTGTGATCAACATTCCTAAGAACTTCTCACATAGAGAGTTGACCAACGGATATCACGTGCGTCGTGCAGCGATTGACTTCAATATTCCACTCATTACGAATGCACGACTTGCTACAGCATTCATCCGAGCGTTCTGCGCAATGTCGATCGATGACATCCAGATAAAGTCTTGGGATCAGTACTAGAATTATTGGCATAGAAATTGACTTTTCTCGTAGCAGTGTAATTATTTAATTATTAGTGTTATGAGAAAAGTCATTTTATTTGTGTCAGTTGCTGCCATGATGGCTGCATTGGCAGGATGTAAAAGCAATAATGCCGAGCAGAGGAAGGCTATGGAAGAGCCTATGAAGCATGAACGTGAGTTCATGAATCAGGCTATCCGACATCATAGTCCGGACGTGATGAGAGTAGATGTAATAGACAGCACAGTCGTCTATACCCATATCTATGACGGAATTGTAGATATAAAGGCATATACATTCGACGGTGATGTTTGTGTCGAAGCAGAAAGGGTCTACACATTCCCGACCCAGATGAGTGCCCTTCGTCATTATCGCGATGCTATCGAGAAAGCAGAACTTTACGATAATATCGAGATGTACAAGAACCAGGTCAGATATGACCTTAAGAAGCAGCAGCATGAGCTTGAGACCAAGGGTCTTACAAAGGATCAGCTGAAAGCTAAGTTCGACAAGCAGATTTCAGACGCAAAGGC
Organism: Bacteroidales bacterium; assembly: GCA_017506825.1. Taxonomy (GTDB): domain Bacteria; phylum Bacteroidota; class Bacteroidia; order Bacteroidales; family UBA932; genus Cryptobacteroides. The sequence continues at coordinate 10,905 of JAFVMQ010000097.1, read as the reverse complement.
TGACTTTGCTAAAGAGAAAGACCGCATGAAGGACCATCACAAAGATGGAAAGAAGCACGATAAGAAATAAGCGATCAGAACATAAACAAAACCCGCTGTGCGCGAGCAAAGCATATTTTCATGCTTCTGCGAAGCGAGCCACAGCGGGTTTTCTGTTTGAAGTATATGGACCTTTACATGTCGTCTTTGTCCATGTTCTGAAGAAGGGCATCGTTGGTGCCGTATTTCTGCATGCGGTTCTGGAGAAGTTCCATCGCTTCGATGCAGTTCATGTCAGCAAGGAACTTGCGCATGATCCAGATTCGGTTTGCCAAAGCAGGGGAGTAGAGAAGGTCATCACGACGGGTGCTTGACAATGTGACATCAACAGCAGGGAATATACGCTTGTTGGAAAGTCTTCTGTCGAGCTGGAGTTCCATATTACCTGTTCCCTTGAATTCTTCGAAGATGACTTCATCCATCTTAGAACCTGTCTCGGTAAGAGCTGTAGCAAGGATTGTGAGCGAACCACCGTTCTCGATGTTACGTGCAGCACCGAAGAATCGCTTCGGCTTGTGGAGTGCGTTTGCATCCACACCTCCGGAAAGCACCTTTCCTGAAGCAGGCTGTACTGTGTTGTATGCGCGTGCAAGACGTGTGATCGAGTCAAGAAGGATAACGACGTCATGGCCGCACTCTACCATTCTCTTTGCCTTTTCAAGAACCATATTGGCAACCTTTACATGACGTTCAGCAGGCTCATCGAAGGTCGAAGCTACGACTTCCGCCTTTACGCTGCGAGCCATGTCGGTTACTTCCTCAGGACGCTCGTCGATAAGAAGTACGATCATGTATACTTCAGGGTGGTTGTCTGCAATTGCATTTGCAATCGACTTCAGGAGCATTGTCTTACCGGTCTTAGGCTGAGCCACGATAAGTCCGCGCTGTCCTTTTCCGATAGGTGTGAACATGTCGACAATCCTGCATGACATATCGTTATGTCCGTTACCGAGAAGGTTGAACTTTTCCTCTGGGAAGAGAGGGGTGAGGAAGTCGAAAGGAATACGGTCACGGATGAATTCCGGTGTACGTCCATTGATGAACTTGATACGTACGAGAGGGAAGTATTTGTCACCAGCCTTAGGCGGCTTGATCTCTCCTGTCACAGTGTCACCGGTCTTGAGAGCGTGCTGCTTGATCTGGTACTGCGAAACGTAAATGTCATCAGGTGAATTCAGGTAGTTATAGTCTGAAGAACGGAGGAAACCGTAGCCGTCAGGCATGATTTCGAGAACTCCTGTAGCTTCTACCACTCCATCAAATTCAGGGACTTTTTCCTGTTTCTGAGGTACAGGTGCTGGTGTTGGTGCTGGTGTTGGAGCAGGAGCCTGTAAAGCTTCCTTTTCTTTATCCTGAGCCGACTCCGTCTTTATCTGTTCAGGACTGTTATTCTTTTGGATTCTATTCCTTTTCTGTCGGGGAGCTTTCTTCTGATCAGCAGGTTTCTGCAGGGCCTCATCTGCTTCTTCTACGGCTGGTTTCGGATCAGCAACAGGAACTTCCTTGACTTCTTCCAGCTTAACTGCGTCTTTTACAGGAGCTGACTCTTTCGCCGCATTTTTCGGTTTACGACCGCGCTTCTTCTGCTGCGGCTGCTTATCTTCTTTTACAGCCGGTTTCTCTTCAGTTTCCGCAGTTGGCTTCAGTTCTGCAACAGCAGGTGTCTCCTGTACAGGAACTGCTTCTTCTACAGGTTTTTCTTCCTTTGCTGCCGACTTGGTCTTTTTCGGACGGCCTCTCTTTGGCTTAGCCGGTTTTTCTGGTGCATTCAGGGCATTCTTTTTTGCCTCCTCATCCAAAATCCCGTAGACAAGAGTGTCCTTGTCCATTTTCTTGTAACCCTTGATGTTGAGTTCTGAGGCGAGGGCATGGAGCTGATCCATATCCATATCTCTCAGTTCAAAAATCTTATGCATATGTATTATTTAAATTGATTGTTCTGTCAAAAGGGACATCCTCGTGACTGGGGAGACACAAAGGTAGCAAAAAAAACTGAACCATCAATATGAAACAGCTTTTAATAGCCGTTGTCCCAGAAACTGCTGCTTTTCTTGAATCGCAAAAGGTCTGCCAAAGCCGCAGCATTTGCCTGAATTCTGAAGCTCCATGACTCCCACTGTCCGTTAGGAATCCATGAAACATTGATGTTGAAGCAGTGGAGATCGTATGTTGCTGTCAGCTGGCTGGTAGTCATCTTCATGGCCATAAGGTCAAAACCGCTGCTCATACTCAATGACATACGAGGCGTCAGTTTGACCTGACCGTTGACGTTGACTGTCTGGGTTATTGTGTTCTTGTTGATCTGCTGTCCGTTGGAGAACTGATATGTTCTTCTGTAATTGAGACTATAACTCATGTTCAGCGACCAAGGCACGTTCGGATTCATATAATACAACCATCCGCCCGGGATATATTCACCGGTGACAGGATGATAGTATATGCGCTGGTATGCTGCAGTAGCACCAGAACCGGATCCGGCGCCGTTGGTTCCGTCGTTTCCGTTCATCTTGCCGTCTCCTGAGAGATTGTATGAAAGCGACATGCTGGCATTGGTCAGACGTAAAAGTCCCTGTCCTTCCTGGATTGCGAACCTGTTGATCTTACGTCCGCTCGGGTTCTTCTCATTGACAAGGATGGCATACGGATCGAAATTGGCGTTCGCGCTGATACCGACCTTGCCGAATACGTTGGTATTCATCGAGACACCTACGTTGTTCATCTTCAACGAGTCAGCCAGGAAGTTGTAGCTTGTGTTGAAGTTCAGGTTATCTATGAGCTTGATCTTCTTAGATCCGGTTCCCGTCGTATCTTTCAGGTCTCTTACCTTGGCTTCGAAGTTATTTCCTAACGAGAAGCTCATGCTGGCAGTCTTTCCCTTGCCTGGTACCGATCCTAATTGACCGGATCCTCTATAGATATTATATTCATACTCCTTTGCATTTCCGTCCTTGTCTATATAATGCAAGGTTCTGTATCCGTTGAAAGCTGTGCCTTTTTCAGGGCTGAAGGATGCGGATATGGATGGTGATACGACGTGTCGTATAGCCTGTATCTTACGATGTTTACCAAAGTTGAACAAACCATATATTCGGGTACTCATGCTGAGGGATCCGGAATAATTGTGGGTCGCTCCGAATGCGCCGAATGCCTTGCCCTGCACTTCTTCGACCTTGTTGGTTTCAGCATTGTAGACATATGAGTTCTTCCTGAAGAACCAGTCTGTGCTGTAATTCACGCTTGGAGTGATATTTATATATTTGAAGGCAGTGAAGTTCGGAAGACCGATCTGGAATTTATGCGACATGCCGTTCTTGAACTTGTTGGCAAACCCCGGCTGACCGAATTCTTTGGCCTTGAAGTCGATCTTGTTCTGAAGTGAGGTGTTGTAACCGAGCGAGAACTTCTCATACCATTTCTCCTTACCGACTCTGTTCTTCTGTTTGAATGGATAGAATCTCGTTACAGAGAGTGTCACATTAGGAAGAGTAAATGAGTATGAACTGTCTCGTGAGTTCTGGTTATGAAGGGCGTTTATCGAGAGATTAACCTTTCCGTTCCAGTTCTTTGAGTATGAGATCGAAGATGATATCTGGTTCTGAAGTGCCTCATTGACATTTGTCGCGTTATATTTGCTGTTTGAGGGGCTGGAGAAGTTGACGGATGCCGAGAATGATGTTCCTGGTCTTGCCTTTGAATCCTGCGAGTGGTTCCATCTGACCGCAAAGTTCCTTGTCTGGAAGAAGTCGGTACTTCCTTTCTCACCGGTCTGGTCATTGGAATATGTAAGACTGAATCCTCCGTTGAATTTATAATTCACCTTATACCTTGAGTTGAAGTCCAGTGCCCACGAACCCAGGGTGTAGATATCTCCTGTCAGCGCTATGTCAAAATAATCTCCGATAACGAAATACATACCGAGATCCCTGAGATAGAATCCTCGTGACGCCTCTTCTCCGAACGTCGGGAAGAGGATTCCTGACGCCCTGTCCGGGCGTTTTGGAATGAAACCGAACGGGAGGACGATCGGGAACATCGGAACACCTTCTATCACTGGCCATGCAGGACCGAAAACCGTCTTCTGGGACGGCTTGGTCATTACCTTGGCTGCACTGAGGTGCAGATAATAATGTGGTTCATCACAATCACAGACGGTGTAGCGGCCTTTAGTGATATTGATGGACTTGTCCGGAAGCATCTTGATGTTCTTGCCATGAAGAAGTCCGTCCTGCTCCTGAGTAAGCATGTTGGTGATTCGGGCTTTCTGGGTATTGAAGTTGTACCGGACCTCTTCCATGGTATATGACTTACCTGCCTGCTCCATCACTGGCTTACCTGTAATTACTCCGGTTGTGTCCTTTGTTCCACGTGCGTAAAGAATGCCGGATCCGAGATCATACTCCATGTAGTCCGCCGTAAGCTTCATGTTTCCATAGGTGACAGACACATCACCGTAATAGTAGATCATGCGCTTTCCGTCACTGAAGTCTTCGATTATGGAGTCTCTGGCCGCTGTGAAAGCAGGAACATCGAGCGAGCTTTTCTTAAGCATGTTCAATGAGTCAATCTTGAACAATGAATCTGCCCTATGGGTAGAATCACTCACTGCTTTGAGGGAATCAGCTACTTCCTGTGAGACAGGTGCGGCAGCATGCGAAAGAGTATCGACAGGAATCTCATAATGCAGTTTCTGCATTTTCCTTCCTCGTCTCTTCTCCTGGCTGGATGCTGGAAACGAGCTGACAATCAACATGATAAACATCATGATGATTGTTCCTGCCTTCCAGCAACGACCTGTACCGCTATTATATAAAGTCATTAAATATCTTCTATAGTTTTTCCCTTTCGCAGGAAATTGTTATTTTTGCAACTCGCAAATTTAAAACTAATTTCAATTATTACCAAATTGAGATAAAGATATGGCTCATAATCCAAACATCAGAAAATATATTGCATTGCTGTTCGCGGCAGTCCTTATTCCTGCTCTGCATCTTTCAGGCCAGAGCACAGACAGCAATCTCGGACTCAGAACAGTGGTTATCGACCCGGGGCATGGAGGAAAGGATCCGGGAGCTCCCGGCAAGACGACAAAGACAAGCGAAAAACATCTTGTTCTTTCTGTTTCAAAACTCTTCGGTGATAAGATCAAGGCGGCTTATCCGGATGTCAATGTTGTATATACCAGAAGTACCGATGTTTTCCTTGAACTGAAAGAAAGAGTCAATATCGCCAAGAAGAATAAGGCTGATCTTTTCATTTCGATCCATTGCAACTCAAACAATTCTTCACAGCCATATGGTGCGTCAGTCCATATCCTCGGTCCTCGCTCCAAGAACAAGAACAACCAGAAGGATTATTTTGCAGCAAGTCAGTCGGTAGCCCAAAGAGAGAACTCCGTGATGCTGCTTGAGGATGACTACAAGACAAGCTATCAGGACTTCGATCCGGAATCGGCCGAGTCAGTAATCAGTAACAGTCTCCTATGGGCTGCCAATTACGGCAGCAGCCTTATGTTTGCAGCTGAGCTTGACGGTGCATTCAGAAAAACGCCATTCCGTGAAAGCAACTATACCGGTATCCATCAGGACATATTCTATCTTCTTTGGGCCACCAATATGCCTGCTGTGCTTCTGGAACTTGGTTTTATATCAAATGCATCCGATTATAAATATCTTAGTTCTGCAGAGGGGCAGGAGAGTGTTGCCGATAGACTTTTCGAAGCATTCAAGATATACAAGACAAATTTCGATGCCAGCATGAATGTTGAATCTTCACCTGTTGAAGAAACAGAAGAAATCACACCGGCAGAACCAGAAAAGATCGCCGAACCTGTAAAAAAGGAAGAACCGGCAAAGAATATTGAACCGGAGAAAGAGGACAAGAATCTTTTCAAACCGGCTAAAGAGTCAAGAAAAGAAGTGAAGGAGCTGAAGATCAATGATATATATTATGCAGTGCAATTTATGGGACTCGGAAGAGAGCTTAAGCCTTCTGATCCGGCACTGAAAGGTCTTAAGGTACGGATCGTTCCTCCTGCAGAAGGCGGAAGAATATATAAATACGTAACAGCATGGTCGGACGATCTGAGCGGAGCGAAGTCCCAGCTTGCTGCTGTCAGGAAGAAGTTCCCGGATGCTTTTTTGGTAAAGGTTGACGGAGTCAATGTATCACGTATCAAATAGGTGCGATATGAAACTCAGCAAAGAATTTAAAATAGGCGCTTTTGTAATTGCAATTCTGGTCGCGTCGTTTATCCTTATAAACTATTTAAGGGGTGAGGACATATTTAATAGGGAGATTGAAATCACTGCGAGATATGACAATGTCGAAGGACTTGTTGCTTCTGCACCTGTATATATAAAAGGATTCAAAGCAGGAAAGGTTATAGAAGTATCATATGATACTTCTGAGGATGATTTCGTCGTAACATGCTCAGTGCTTAAGGATTTCTTCATTCCTGTTGACTCCCGCATGATTATTTATGGTGTTGACATCATGGGTGGCAAAGGAGTCAGAATTGATCTCGGCTCATCAGCCGTGGATATAGAAGACGGGGGAGTGCTGGCTTCCGGTTCGGAGCCTGCTTTGCTTGACGGTCTGGCTGCAGGAATGGGACCGCTTATGGCGAAACTTGGAAACACATTGGACAGCCTTAATGTGACAGTCACTTCAGTCAACCGTATCGTCAATGACAGAAACATCGAAAAGACTCTTGCACATTTTGAAAGAACGATGTCAGATATAAGATCAATTGCTGCGGGTCTCGAAGGAAAATCAGATGAACTCAACACATTTATAGATAATCTTTGTGCGCTGTCAGAAAAATTTGGTGTGATTGCAGAGAAAGCTGACACCACGATTCAGGAAGTTTCATCTCTTGTTGCATCTGTCGATGAAAATGAGATTAATGAAGTAATCACATCTTTCCGGAATCTTCTGAATAATATCAATGATCCTGAAGGAACAATCGGAAAACTTCTGGCAGACGATTCCGTTTATAACTCAGTAGATGAACTCTTGAATGACATAGATAGTCTTGTCCGTAAAATTCAAGAAAATCCGAAGAAATATATTAGAATTTCAGTGTTCTAAACGTCTCAAACAACTAAAAATCCGCATTTGGGATTTTTGGAATCGTTCTAATTTGTAACTCTTGGGCATATCAATTGGTTAGCTGATAGTTGCATTTATAACAAGTTGATTATCAAGTAATTAATACTTATAATACTGGAAGAGGAAAATTACTTCGGAGTGTAAAATAAAATTAATATGCAATAGCATTTTTAATTTTTTATTACTTTTTTTTTCTCATCTTTGTACTCCCGTTTCACAAAGCGGGTCTGAAACTTGAGAATCACACTTATCAATGACTAACGAAAGACACACATACGTTTGGAACAATTGTCTGAATTTCATTCAGCAGAACATTGATCCAAAGCAGTTCAACCTGTGGTTCAGGCCTATCAAGCCTGTCTCATTGGTAGAGTCTACTTTGACAGTCGAGGTTCCATCCGAGTTCTTCCGTGAATATCTTGAAGGTGCATATCTTGATATCCTCAAGGCTTCTCTTAAAAAAGAACTTGGAGTAAGTGCAAGATTGGTATATGTGGTTACACCTGTCCAGCGTCAGCCGTCACTTGTTTATCCGGCAGCGCATGGAAATGTACCTGTCAACAAGACAATGTCGGTAGAGACATTCTCAAGGGCAGGCAATCCTGGACCGTTCGTATTCCCGGGCATCCAGCGTGTTCAGGTAAATCCTCAGCTCAATCCTGTTTATTGCTTCGAGAACCTCGTTGTAGGAGAGTGCAACAAGATGGGATTCACCGCTGGCGAAAGCATTTCTGCCGCTCCGGGAAAGACTGCATTCAATCCATTGTTCCTCTTTGGTGGTCCTGGTCTTGGAAAGACCCATCTGGCTCAGGCTATAGGTATCGCGATCAAGAAGAAGTATCCTGAACTGGTTGTCCTTTATGTTCCTGCAAACCGGTTCAAGACCCAGTACATGGATGCAGTCAACGTAAAGAACAAGCTTACAGATTTCCTTGCATTCTATATGAAGATGGATGTCCTCATCGTTGATGATATTCAGGATCTGATGGGACAGAGCACTCAGAATGCTTTCTTCAACATCTTCAATCATCTGCATCAGTCAGGAAAACAGCTTATCTTTACATCTGACAGAGCCCCTGTCGATCTCGAGAATTTTGAAGAAAGACTTCTCTCACGTCTCAAATGGGGACTTTCCGTAGAGCTTCAGAAGCCGGATTTCAACACAAGACTTGAAATGCTCAAGGCAAGAGCATACAGAGAAGGTGTTGATCTGAAGCCGGAGGTTCTTAACTTCCTGGCTACAAGGATCAAATCTAACTTCCGTGAGCTTGAAGGAGCATTGATTTCCTTGATTGCAAATGCAACACTTGCTCATAAAGAGATTACTGTAGAACTTGCCGAACAGATAACAGAAAAGATCGTAGGTGAACAGCAGTCGGATGTTACGATCGATAAGGTTCAGAAGGTTGTATGTGACTATTTCAATATAACACGTGATGATCTTCTTTCAAAGACGAGAAAGCGCCAGATTGTCCAGGCAAGGCAGATTGCCATGTATATGTCACGTAGCCTGATCAACTGTTCTCTTTCTACAATAGGTGCTGAAATTGGAGGAAAAGATCACGCAACAGTTCTTCATGCTTGTACTACAGTAAGCGACCTGATGTCTACGGATAAGTCGTTCAAGCAGTATGTAAGCGACATAGAGAAGATTCTTGTCCCGGTAAAAAGATAATTATCTACAATTCTTTTAAAATGATAGTTCCAAATCCCTATAAAGTGATAACTTTGTAGGGATTTACTTATCTATAATTAGAAACTAATACATTTATATAATATGAATTCAGAAAAAGTACTGTCCTTCTTTAAGGAAATCACCAGGATTCCGAGAGAATCTGGTCATGAGGAACATATAATAGCATATCTCCAGCAGTTTGCTGCCGAGCGTAATCTCGAATGCAGAACTGATGAAGCAGGTAATGTCCTTATCGTTAAGGAAGCTGCTCCTGGTCATGAGAATGTGCCTGCAATCGTTCTGCAGAGCCACTCTGATATGGTGTGCGAGAAGAATGAGGGTGTTGAACATGATTTTGCTAAAGATCCTATCAGATATGTGATCGAAAACGGATGGATGATTGCTCCGGATACGACTCTCGGCGCTGACTGCGGTATCGGTATCGCTGCCCAGCTTGCACTTCTTGACAGTGAGATGCCTTGCGGAAAGCTTGAGTGTCTCTTTACTACTTCTGAGGAAACCGGACTTGACGGAGCCATGGCGCTTCAGCCGGGTTTCTTCAGTGGAAAAGTTCTCCTTAATCTTGATTCGGAGGACGAAGGCGAGATTTTCGTCGGATGTGCAGGAGGAATTGATACGACAGCAGAGTTCCATTATACAGATGAGCCTGTATGCGAGGATTTCGAGCTTGAAGAAATATATGTGAAGGATGCAATGGGCGGTCATAGCGGTGACGACATCAATAAGGGCCGTGCAAACTCGGTACAGCTTCTTGCCCGTTTCCTTTACAGTATTCTTGACCTTGACTGGCAGCTTGTCACAATCGACGGAGGAAACAAGCGCAATGCGATCGCTCGCGAGGCTAAGGCTGTCATTGCAGCAGAATCAGATACTTTGGATATCATCAACGAACGCCTTGAGGAATATGCCGCTGATGTAGCGGAAGAATATGGTGCGATCGAGACTAATCTTAGTCTTGGTTTTGCTGAGGTTGATACCGACTATCAGACTGCAATCGACGAGATGACTGCATGGAATCTTGTAACAGCCCTTTGCGCATCACCTCATGGAGTTCTTGCAATGAGTCAGGAAATCGAGAATTTCGTGGAAACATCTACCAACCTTGCTTCAGTGAAGATGACCGAACCAGGTGTGATCCGTATCGGCTCAAGCCAGAGAAGTTGTGTTACAGCTGCCCGTCGAGCTGCGGCCCAGAAGATGGAGGCGTGCTTTGTTCTTGCTGGAGCAATCGTAAAGCATGAGGGTGAATATCCAGGCTGGGCTCCTGCAGCAGAATCACCAGTAAGAGATGCATGCGTGGCATCATATAAGAAGCTTTTCGGAGTTGAACCTAAGGTAAAGGCTATCCATGCCGGTCTTGAATGCGGACTCTTTACTGAAAAGTTCCCTGGTCTTGACATGGTTTCATTTGGTCCTACACTTCGTGGAGTACATGCTCCAGGCGAGCGACTTGACCTTGCTTCTCTTGATAAATTCGTAGATCTCCTCGTAGACGTAATCAAAAACTACAGATAATGATACAGATAGCACCATCAATGCTTGCTGCCGACTTCCTTCACCTTGAAAAGGATGTCGAGACAGTGAATAAATATGCGGATATCTTCCATCTCGATGTGATGGACGGAGTTTTCGTACCTAACATATCGTTCGGTTTTCCTGTTATAGAAGCTATAGCATCAAAGGCTGAAAAACCGATGGATGTGCATCTTATGATAGTTGAACCGGAGAAATACGTCGAGCGTTTCGCCAAGGTAGGAGCTAAGATGATTTCCTTCCACCTTAATGCAACAAAAGACCCGGAAGCAGTATTGAAACAGATAAAAGGTCTTGGAGTTGAAGCCGGTCTGGTCATCAATCCTGATATTCCAGTCGAGAAACTGTATCCATATCTCAAATATGCTGATTATGTGCTTCTGATGTCAGTATTTGCCGGATTCGGAGGACAAAAATTCATAGAAACCACATATGAAAGGATCCGCACATTGAAGGCTGAGATCGACCGCCAAGGACTCGATATAAGAATCCAGATCGACGGGGGAGTATCGGCTGCAAATGCCAAG
>JAFVMQ010000010.1 GCA_017506825.1 Bacteroidales bacterium | reverse complement strand
TGTCTTGTTGGAAAGTGTCACGCTGATTTCAAGGGCTCCTGTCTGAGGAACAAGAATCATCTGCCAGGTCTTGCCGGCAACAGCCTCGTAGGTTGTTGTCTGGAGCATTTCGGTCGGAACCGCACCTGTCAGATCGGTAAGGGTCATATTCTTGTAGTCGAGGTCCACACCATGACAGGCGCTCATCACCTCAACCTTCTCAACTTCCGCTCCTGATTCATTGTCGATATTGATCACAAGCTTGGTCATCATATGCTTGAAGACCATTGCAACAGCATTTGATGTCGGCAGAACGCCTTTCTTCGCAGCCATCATGAAGTCTGCCGCACCTATGCCTTCCGACTGGTCCTCAAACTGGAAATACGACTCTGGAGCACCGGTTTCATTATAAGGATAATATGCATAGAGGTCCGCCTTGGTATATACATCCGCATACCATTCGAGGTCGCTGGTGAACACATCCGAAGCATACACAAGAGCTTCGTTTGTTGCATAATTCTCGGTCGAGCCCTCTGCTATCACGGTAAGGCCGATCTTGTCCCCTGCCTCGAAATTCACTTCGGTAGCCTTTGTTATAATCGGCTCGACTGTTATCTTTCCCGCAACCGATACTACTGATGTTTCCTCTTTCTGATGGCATGCCACAACTGTTACAGCAGCTAATGCCAGAATCCATAACTTTTTCATAATCTTATCGTTTTATATTAATAATCAGAATCTGTAGCCAAGTCTGAGGACTGCGGAGAAGCGGTCCGGACCGGTAAGGTATTTCAATCCGAATGCCTTTACAGAAGTCATGTCAGCCTCCAGATAAATATTTCCTTCAAAGTTGTAACGAACCATGATATCTGCATGGAAACGACGCGCAGTCCTGTATTCCAGCTGCATGTCATACCATTCCTGAAGCCTGAACGGAACAGTCTGGACTCCGGAATTTCCGCTCACAAGCTCTTCTTTCTCAGACACCTTTCCTCCTCCATACCTTCCGGCACAGCCCCAGTCAAATCGTCCCAGATGGTACTCAATATCCACATAAGCGGAAGCCTCGAAAAGACTCTGGCTGTAAACATAAGGATAGACCTGCGAACTTATGCTGCCTGTCATATCGATGTCGGCACCGGCTCTTACTTCCAACAGAGGATGGAGAAGTTCATACTCAGGTGATATATGCCACTGGCTGCGGGAAAGAATCCGGTTCGAGCCATGATCTGTCACGGTGGTAACGCCGTTTTCTGTCACCTTTTCCAGCACCGACTCGTCCATGGTCATACCTTTCCACCATGCACCTATGCGCAAGGTATGTTTTCCATGAACGGATTCGTTTATCCTCCATCCCATATCTGCTGCGACCTCATTTCCACGATAGCGGAACCAAATGTATTCCTTTTCCCCGACTCTGCCCGAACTGCGCAGATACCTCACCTGCGCGAAAACATCCCTGTACTCGAGCTGGACTGCCGCACCATATGACAAGTCCTTCACTGGAAAACCGTTCACTCCCGATTCATCAAGGTGCAATCCGCTTCCGGTCCATACCGAATATGTTCCGTACATCATTCCCTTATCAAGAAAGGCATAGTATGATGACTCCGCAGTACCGACCTGGGTAGGATCAACTGACTCCGAAACCTTCCTGAAGAGCGCAGAAGCTCCGACAGCGAGATCTCCTGAATGGTACATGAAACCCGGCGACACGGTCATATCCAGTTTCCAGTTCACATACCTGAGGTCCTTCCTCTTGGCAAGGTTCGCGGATTCAAAATCCATCTTTGCACCGATTCTCCACTCAGGCGCGATATCATAGGATATACCTCCTTCAAAAGCATAGGTCTGAAGGGTCTTGCGCCCCGGAGTGAATTCAAAAATGTCGACAGGGTAGCTGCCCGGAGTGATGAACATGGATCCGCACATTCCGTATCCTTCGGTCTGTTCAAAAGAGAATGAACCGGTGAGAGATATTCTGTCAAGATGGCGGATGCTCGATGTGGATGCACCTGCCGACCAGGCTTCCGGAGCCTGCGATGGATCCCTGAATCCTCCGCTCTCATATCTGGCAGAAAGTTCAGCAACCGAGACAGAGACCGTATCCTGACGGATGCCGGCCACATTGTCTGACGCATTCCAGAAATTATTCCGGAGTACCTTTTCGTATGTCTGAGCCGAAACAGCCAGACCGCAGAAAAGCAGGCAGAGTGCCGATATGTATCTTAACCTATTCATGCAGCGACTGTCTTTCGGTTTCGTAAAAATCATTCAACGAGTTGTTGGTATCGACAAGAACTTCGTATCCGGAGATTTCCGATGCTGTTTCATCTACATTCCTCATCAGACTTCGACCAAGGAAGACATCGGTCTGGAGCACATAGCCGGCGTCAAGGGTAGGCAACAGACGCTTCTGGTTATTCGAAGAACGGGCATCGAAGACCTCGACAGCATCAAGCACCCACTCGGAAGGAATCTTGACCACATTATCGACAGTGCTTCCCGGAACAGGGATGACATTGTCGGTGGCAAGCACAAAGTCATGGATGGAAATTCCCTCAGGACGGAAGATCACCAATGTCGGAGAAGAATTGGAAACTGTGTATGCATTGGCCTTTCCTGTCTTTATGACGACATCGAGATATCTGTCAACGGATATCTGATCACCGGGAGCCGGATGGAACAGCGTATTCGGGAAATATGTCGCATTGTAGCATACGAAATACCCGGGCTTGTTGAGATTTACAGACAGCGGGTACTGGGCGGCATGATCGATGGCACCTCGCAGACACACTACCGCATCCTCTCCCGGCATCAGAGGAAAATCATCACCGTCTCCAGGGAACTGCCATACAGCCTGTATCAGAGGCACGAAATCAGGAAGTACACTCTCCCCTGTCTGCGAATCGTAGGAAATCCATGGATTCGAGCTTGTCGAATTATACGGAGACAGGGTTCCGAAACAAAGCCCGTCAAGGTACTGGACCTCATAATGGTTGTTGTGCAGGATGAAGTACTGGTCTGCCTGATAGTCACCTTCCTGCGGAAGTTTCTTGCAGCCTCCGCAATACAGCTCCTTGATGACCAGAGAACCCGCCTTGGAAACAGCAAGATTCATGACCAAAGTCCTGTCCTGACCGGATAGCACGACCTTGTCTGCAGACGCATTGAACATGTCCCCTCCGCTTCTTCCGCTCATGGTCACCCTGTAAAGTCCGTTCGGGAGAGTGAAGGTCACGGTGCCGGAGGCGTCAGTCAATAAGTAGTAGGTGCTGCCCAGATTCATATCTTCGACGCGGACGGTGGCACCTTCGCAGACGAAGTCGTCCGAAGGCCAGTCCGCGGTCACCTTGAGAACGTTCAGGTTGCCTGCGTAAGGGTTGGTGGACTGAAGGTCAGCACAGGATGCGGCCAGAACTATTGTGAATATGCATAGAAACTTCTTCATTTCCTAAAATTTCAGACGGCAGGTCAGACCGTAGTAGAAGGCAGGGGTGAAGATGGCACCCACTCCCGTCGCAAGGGACTTGACGTATGGTCTCGAATTCGTAAAGTTGTTGGCAAAGAAGGACAGTGACACATGGTCGCCGATCTCCTTTGTTATGCTCAGGTTCGCGGACATGTACGGTCCGTAACCGTTCTGGGCGAATGTATATGCATTGGCCGATTTCAGGATCAGGCTGGCGAATTCCGGGTCCGCAGCCTGCGCGTCCGTAAACGGATGGACCGTTCCATCGAGGTCCATGTATGCCACCGGATATACCGCGGTATATGAATTTCCGTCGCTGATGTCGCCGTCGGTCGGGGTCTTGCCGTTCTGGTCGACCGTGAACGCATAGTCCTTGCCGTCGTAACGCGAGATGTTGCGGCTCCTGCGGAGGAGGGACATCTCCAGACGGCAGGTGACGATCAGACGCACCTGCGGGATATGGGTTATGGCGGTGAGGTTGGCATCGAGATTATGGGTGATTCTTCCATTCGCTACTGGACTCGTGCTGCCTCCTCCGTTTGCATAGATTCCTACGTACTGATATGACCTGTCAGGCAGAGATGTATGTGACCATCCGTTCTGATAATAGTACGACAGCTGGTCGTTGAGATAACCGGTATATGCATATGAGGCATCGAGTCGGAAGGTCGTGTTCAGAGGGGCGATTTCCGGGAATTCGACGATGAGCTCGGCACCCGCCCTATGGATATCTGCGCCATTGTTCTGCTGGCTCGACTTCGCGAATGTACGGTCTGTGACCTTTACGTCCATCGGGGTCCAGTAGTCCACTTCCCCGCCTCGTAGGTAGACCATTCCGGTCTGGCTGTCGACCTTGATCTGAGGATCCGAAGGCATCTCGAAGCCCTCCGGACGCTGGAGGATGTCGTATGAAAACGGATCGTATACGTCAATGAAATTGAAAGGATTCTTCGTCACGTTGTAGAAACCCACCAGCGAGAGCTTTGCCCCGAGGAATTCGGCATCGAACCCAAACTCGGAATTACTGTTACTCTGCCATTTCAGGCCCGGATTATACCTTACCGTATATGGCTGGGTGTAATAGACATAGCTGGTACCTTCGCCGTATGAGAAGCCGAAGGACTGGATGTCACGGTATTCCTGTTTAGGATAGAGGATGTAGTATGACGGGAGCTTTTCGGTGATTCCCCAGCCTCCCCTTATCGAGAAGCCCTCGGCGAGCTGCCACTTGGCGTTGAAACGAGGCGAGAAGGTCGTCTTGTTGTTGTAAAGCGAGTTGGATATGAACACATTCTCCATTCTCAGACCGGCGGTGAGTTCAAGTTTCGTCTGAGCGACAGGAAGGGTCAGATGCTCCTCGACGTATGCCGACAGATTGTGCATGAACGGATAATCCGTATAAGGGCGCGGCCTGTATCCATTGGCGGCAAGAGACGGATCCTTGTAGTATTCTCCCTGACCGACATTGCCGTTCGCCTTCCACTGGACACCTGCCTTCAGGGAACTCTTCCAGTCGTCCCATCTCTTATGCCAGTTGTATTTCAGGGATGCAGCGAAATCCATCTCCTTGGAGTCAGTGATCTGGTCCGAGAAGAATGTCAGAGGCAGTCGGTCCGCAAGGAAATATCCTTCCTGCTCGGCATGGACAGCCGGCTGCTGCGAGCCATAGGATTCGAACTTGTGGTATGTCTGGAGATTGTCGTGGAAACTTGCCGAAGCATCGAGTTTCAGGTTGGTGATCCATGACTTGTTGAGCAGCCATGTAAGGGAGGTACTGCCGCGGAACACGTTGTCGCGAGCCTTCTGGTATTCGCCCGTGAATGCATCGGGATCATCCTTCGTATTCATTCCTCCGATGTTTCCGGTAAAGCCAGCCTCGAAGCGGAGGACCTTTGCAAAGGTGTTGCTGTAGTTCAGAGTTATGCCGCTTCTGGTGTATGACTCGTATGGAGAGACCAGTTTCTTTACCGCTCTGGCCCACTCTGCGCTGAGGTTCAGGATACCGTTATCCTCCTGGAGGTCGATTCCTTTGGATACTGCAGTCTGATATGTACGCGGATTCACGGA
>JAFVMQ010000096.1 GCA_017506825.1 Bacteroidales bacterium | reverse complement strand
TTGTTCAGAGTCAAGACAAAGAACGAGGTCAGATACTGCTATAATCAGGAAGAAAAAGAAAAGGCTCTTAAAGAACTCAAGGGAAAAGTCGAAATCACGCGTTTCAAAGGTCTCGGAGAGATTTCATGGGATGAGTTCACAGGATTCATCGGCAAAGACATACGCCTGAACAAGGTAAGGCTCGGAGATGAGGAGCCTCTTGCCGACATCATGGAGTTCTATATGGGCGAAAACACCATCGACAGACAGATTTTCATCAGCAGGAATCTGAGAAGTGCACAGGAATTGGAAGATGTAGATTTTTAATATTATGTGGAGAAAATTCTGCGGATGGCTACTCCGCACAATGGGTTGGACAGCAGTCGACCCTGTAGTCCCTGAAGACAAATGCATAATCCTCGGAGTACCTCATACTTCGATATGGGATTTCGTGGTTTCATACCTTTATTATGTATCCGTAGGCGGCAAGCCTTACTGCATGATCAAGGGAGAAATGTTCTGGGGACCGCTCGGATGGCTTCTGCGCAAGCTCGGAGGCATCCCGGTCGACAGGAAAAGAGGCAGCAATGTGGTCCTCAGCGTCATCAAGGAAATGAAGGCGAAGAAAGTTGTCCATCTGGCATTGGCTCCGGAAGGCACCCGCAAGCCGGTAAAGCGCTGGAAGACAGGCTTTCATACAATCGCACGCGAGGTAGGATGCCCTGTATACATGGGCTATTTCGACTGGGGCACCAAGCGCATCAGCCGCGGTCATAAGGTAGAACTTACCGATGATGCAAAAGCAGATATGGTCCGTATTCAGGCAATGTATGAGGAGATGCACCTTGTCGGAAAACATCCGGAGATGTATATCACGCACTAAACCAGACACAACTATAAACAAATTACATGATTCAACTGTACAAAAGAATGCTGAGGATGAGGGAGAAATATGTCGATACCCTCGCAAAACTATATGACTATGCAACAACAGTGTACGCCAAGAAGCAGTACACACAATGGTATGACACCAAGGAAGGTGGATACACATACAACTCATTCAAAGGAAAATGCGACAGCCTTTCAAAGAAGCTGACCCAGTACGGAATCGGCGCAGGAGACAAGGTTGCCATCCTTTCCCAGAGCATGCCTAACTGGTCAGTGGCTTTCTTCTCCACAGTTTCTTTCGGAAGAATTGCGATCCCTATCCTTCCGGACAGCTCTGAGAACGAGGTGACAAATATTCTTGAACATTCTGAAAGCAAGGTGATATTCGTATCGCAGAAACTTGCCGGAAAGCTCAGCAAGGAATGCCGCGACAATATGACCCTTGTGATCGACATGGATACCTTTGAAGTGCTTCAGGCAGACGACGAGCAGTTCACATGCGACGGAAAGACCTCTGTCCCTACTCCTGACGACATTGCAACGATCATCTATACCTCCGGCACAACCGGCAGCGCAAAGGGAGTCGTGCTCAGCCACAGGAACCTGACATCCAACGTCATCACATGCTACCACTCGTGCAAGAGGACCGACAAGGACAGATGGCTTTCGGTCCTTCCGATGGCCCACACACTTGAGATGACCATCAGCATGCTGTATCCGATGTATTGCGGTGCGACAGTCTATTACCTGCCGAAGCCGCCGGTCGCTTCCCTTCTGATGAAGGCGATGAAGGTCGTGAAACCTACCACAATGCTCACCGTGCCTCTCATCATCGAGAAGGTATACAAGGGAGCGGTACTGCCTACCATCCAGAAAAGCCGCACACTTACATGGATGAACGAGCATGCTTACGGTCTGATGTGCCGTATTATCGGAATGAAGCTGAAGAAGACATTCGGAGGTCATATCTCATTCTACGGCATCGGTGGAGCGAAACTGGACCCTGAGGTAGAGAAGTTCCTGCTTGCTGCAAAATTCCCGTATGCGATCGGCTACGGTCTGACAGAGACATCCCCTCTTCTCGGATATTCGATGAACAGATGGAGGACAGTAGGCTCGTTCGGCTATCCTGTTTACAATGTGAAGCTCAAGCTTCATAACGTCAACCCGGAAACCGGAGAAGGCGAAGTAGTAGCCAAGGGACCTAACGTGATGCTCGGATATTACAAGGATCCTAAGAGGACCAAGAGCGTATTCACCGATGACGGATGGTTCCGCACAAGCGATATCGCAGTTCAGGACGAGAAGGGACGCTTCTTCATCAAAGGCCGCAACAGCAACATGATACTCGGAGCTTCCGGAGAAAATATCTATCCTGAGGAGATCGAGAACGTCATAAACAATGTTGAAGGCGTAAGCGAATCTATCGTCGTAGAGAGAAACGGTCGTCTGGTAGCTCTTGTCCAGCCAATGGAAAGTTTCATCGAATGGGACAAGGAAAGCGAGGACAAGATCTACGAGAAGATCGACGGCTGGAAGAGAAAGATTCTCAGCATAACAAACAAGAGCGTAAACAAGTCTTCTCAGGTGAGCTCGGTAGAGGTCATGAAGGAACCGTTTGAAAAGACGGCAACCCAGAAGATCAGACGTTTCAAATACAAGGAAACAGCCCCTACTGTAGAGGAAGAGAAGAAGGAGAATTAAAATATTTTTCCTGAAAATTCCGGTTTTTACACCAAATTTGTATAAGACGTTTCATAACACAATAAAAACAGTGGTTATGAAACGTCTTGATTTAATTTTGGGAGCTGCGGCTCTCCTTGCCGCTCTGATTGCGGCACCAGTAAGTGTAAATGCCCAGGAAGACGGCAACAGGGACGAATTCGGCAACATCGTCCGCGGTCCATATGAAACCAACAGTTTCGGTGACAACTGGTTCGTCGGAATCGGTGGCGGAATAAACGTATTCCTCAATGAGGGCTTTGACGCCAAGATAGGTCCAAGCCTGGATGTCAATTTCGGAAAGTGGTTCACACCGTCAGTCGGAATGAGGATAGGCTATCAGGGACTCAACGCCCAGACATGGTCCGACGCTGCGACTGTTCTGGGACCTAAGCTTGACAAGGACAAAGGAAAGTATGCCGAAAAATTCGGATACATGTATATCCACGGCGACTTTCTCTGGAACATCTCAAATGCTCTCAGCGGCTATAAGGAGACACGATTCTGGAACTTTGTGCCTTACCTGCACGCAGGATTCTTCCGTTCGTACGATGTAGAGGGAGATGACTTTTCAAATAATGAGCTTGCAGTCGGAGCCGGACTCCTCCACAACCTCAGAGTAACAGACAGACTTGACGTGATTATCGACATGAGGGCCACAGTGATGAACGGACAGATACACGGATCATCAGGAGCAGCGGTACTTCCTTCCGTGACAGCAGGTGTGGCATTCGACCTCGGATGGCCGAACTTTGTAAGAACTGCAACCATTCTGGGAGCTGTAGAGGCAGCCAACCTTGAAAAGACCGCAATTCTTGAGACAGCAATCGTAGCATTGGAAGCTGCGAACGCATCCCTTGAAGCAGAGAACGTAAACCTCAAGAAAAAGAACAGCGACCTCAACAAGAAGGTGAAGACTCTTGAGGCTGAAGAGAAGACTGTCGAAGCAGCTTATGAAGACATGTCCCCAATCACAGTCTATTTCGCCATCGGCAAGACCGTTCTTGATGACAAGGAGCTCAAGCACCTCGAATTCTACACAAAGAACATCATCGAAAAGGTAGAGAAAGGATCGAAGGTGGAGATAAACCTCATGGGTTCTGCCGACAGCAACACAGGAACACCGAAGAGGAACAAGTACCTCAGCGAAGCACGCGGCAAATACATCATGGATCTCCTGACTAAGACATACGGAATAAGTCCTGACAGGATTTCAGTGAAGTCGGAAGTAGTGAAAGCAGCTGCAAAGCCGGATCTCAGCAGAGCCGTCATCATCAGTTTCTGAGAGAATTAAAGGATATTTTTAATCCATACATGACAAAAACATGCTTGAAAAGTGTATTCAAGCATGTTTTTTATAAAAAATACTGCGTTTTTTACTGAAATATTATTCTGAATTGAAAAAAAGTGCTATATTTGCAGTTATGTATGTGTGTTGGGCACGTACGTAAGTTCGGAATTAAGTACTAATAAAATAAGTTTAATTATCAGTAGTTATGAAAACAGTAAAATTCTTTTTCGGAGCATTGGCTCTTGCTGTTGTTTCAATGGTTGCTGCTCCTGTAATGAACGCTCAGGAGAACAAGGACGCTGAGGGTAACATCGTTCGTCACCCTTACCTTACTAACGGCCTTTGGGATAACATTTTCGTAAACGTTGGCGGTGGCGCAAACTTCTTCTATGACAACGGAGATCTTGCAACAGGTGCAGCCCTCAACATCAACGCAGGTAAGTGGGTAACTCCTTCAGTAGGACTTCGCGCAGGTTTCAACGGTGTCACAGGTATCGACAAGTTGTTCGGATATTTCCATGGTGATGTAATGTGGAATGTAACTAACGCATACTTCGGATACAAGGAGTCACGTATCTGGGATGTAGTTCCTTATGTACACGCAGGTCTCGTATATGACAGACCGGTTGCTGGCATGGAGTGGGGCGCAGGTGCAGGTCTCCTCAACGTAATCCGCCTTACCGACAAGATCGACCTTACTGTAGATTTCCTCGGAAATATCTACAAGAGATATAGCAAGGCTGGTTATGTAAGCGCTGCTGTCGGTGTATCAGTTAACCTTGGTAGAACTGACTGGACTCGCGCTTCTGAGTACCACAACCCAGCTGACGTAGATAAGATCACTGCTGCAGAGGCTGCTGCTGCTGCTCTTACAGCTGCTAACGCTGCTCTCGCTGCTGACAAGGCTAAGCTCCAGAAGGAGAACGAGGCTCTCTCAACTGAGAAGGTTCAGCTCGTAGAGACTGCTAAGAAGGCAACTGAGACTTCAGGTATTAAGGATATCGCTCCAGCTTCATTCTACTTCGAGATCGGTAAGACCGAGCTCAGCGCTAAGGAGCTCAAGCACCTCGACTACTACCTCGCTAACATCCTTCCTAACGTGAAGAACGGCAAGGCAACTGTAGTAACAGGTACAGCTGACAGCAACACTGGTTATGCTAAGCGTAACGAGTACCTCAGCAAGAAGCGTGCAGAGTACGTTGTTAACCTCCTTAAGGAGCGTGGCATCGACACTAACAACATCGTTGTTAAGAACAGTGTTGTCAAGGCTGCTAACGGTCAGGCTGCATTCGACAGAGCTGTAGTAGTTTCATTCGAGTAATTCTTGAATAAAATAATTACGGAAGACGTTCCACAAGATGGAACGTCTTCTTTTTTTATTATCTTTGCTGATACTTTTGGATACTAAACCCTTATATCATATGACTAAGATCGGAACAACATTTACAAACTCCGGAAAGAAGGCCGTTCTCTGCGGATCCGGCGAACTCGGAAAGGAAGTCACACTCGAACTTCAGCGCTATGGGGTAGAGGTGGTAGCCCTTGACAAATATGCAAATGCCCCTGCAATGCATGTAGCGCATAAGAGCCATGTACTTTCCATGCTTGACGGAGATGCTCTTGAGAGTGTTATTAAAGAAGAGAAGCCTGACTATATAATTCCTGAAATCGAGGCGATTGCTACTGACAGACTGGTAAAGCTCGAAGAGGAAGGATACAATGTTATTCCGACAGCAAAGGCTACAAGGCTTACAATGAACAGAGAGGGTATCCGCCGCCTTGCTGCGGAAACTCTCGGACTTCCGACATCTCCTTACAGATTTGCAGAGACACGCGAAGAATTCGATAAAGCAGTAGCAGAAATCGGTATTCCGTGCGTAGTGAAGCCTGTGATGAGTTCTTCCGGACACGGTCAGAGCACGATCAAAAGCGAAGAGGACATAGACAAGGCTTGGAAGACATCTCAGGAAGGCGGTCGCGCCGGCAGCGGAAAAGTCATTGTAGAGGGTTTTGTAAAATTTGATTACGAGATCACTCTTCTTACCGTACGCCACTGCGCAGGCACTACATTCCTCAAACCTGTGGGACACCACCAGGTCGATGGAGACTACAGGGAGTCATGGCAGCCTCAGGCAATGTCTGAGGAAGCTATCGAAAAGGCAGAATATATCGCCAAGGCTATTACCGATGCACTCGGAGGATATGGAATTTTCGGAGTAGAGCTTTTCATCAGAGGCGAAGAGGTCATCTTCAGCGAGGTTTCGCCAAGACCGCATGATACAGGTATGGTAACGATGATATCTCAGGACATGTCTGAATTCGCACTCCATGCGCGTGCGATCCTCGGTCTTCCTGTTCCTTCAGTGCAGTTCTACGGACCTTCCGCTTCGAAGGCTATCGTTGTGGAGGGTAACACAAAAGAATATGAGTTCTGCAACCTTGAGAAGGTTCTCGAGGAACCAGGTGTCCAGATCCGTCTTTTCGGAAAGCCTGAAATCGCAGGACACCGTCGCGTAGGAGTTATCCTCGCAACTGACGATACAGTAGCGGCAGCTCTTGCAAAGGCAGAGCGCGCTTACGCTAAGCTTGAAGTTAAAGTCTATTGAGAACCCAGTCGGCCTTGATCTTGTCGATTATAGCGCAGACAAGCTGATAGGCACGACTTTCTTTAGTATAATCTGCTGGGGCAATGAAGTTTACACGATGTTGCCTCAGCAGTTTTTTTGCAACATTGACCTTTTTCTTTATTTCCGGATTATAGACAGCTATCGAGTTGCCTCCAAACATCTTGACGATCTTCATGCACGGTACATCTGTCTCTCCGTCACCGAAATAAATCATGTGAGGGAACGGAATCCTCTTGTTGTCCTCTGCCTGACTTTCGTTGACCTTCTTGTTGTCACGGATGCTGAGGATACCTTTGTTTATCTTGAAGATGAACTGAGTCTTTGCCGTATAATCGACTGCAACTCCAGGCCATTCCGCTTCACCATCCTTATTATATATGAAGGAGCAGGCGTAGATTCGTTTGAACTCCTTGGCTATAGACGTACCTTCGATCATCTCGGCAAGTCCTGACGAATTTATATAATGCTCGACCTTGACACCTTTCTGCCTGCCGTATTCGTTGATCAGCCCGAACCACTCCCTGACACCGTCGAAGAGTTCGACAGATGCTCCGAAGCGACGGAAGTCTTCCCTTCTGAGCTTTATGTCGGCTTTACGGGCTTCATCAAACATGAGCTTCATGTAGCTTAGGATATTGCTGGCATCCTGTCCGACAGCGATATTGTCGCTTTCGGTCCAGAATTCCTGAGGAGACTTGCCGATTGCCTGAATGAATCCGAATTCCTGCATGTTACCGGGCGAAAGGGTGCCGTCGAAGTCATAGATGAGAGCTACAATTGGTTTATTTCTCATGTCTGTATCAATTTTAATAGTTTCAGTCGCCACAATTACAGGCGTTTCGCCACAAATATAATGAATTATAAGCGTACGCGAGCATTTTTGTATACTTTTGCGCTTCGAAACTAAACCGAAAAACATAAGATGAAACATTATTTTACAAGATTGGAGGAAGCCATGAAGGCAAATTGGGAGCGCCCTGCTCTCGGAAATTTCCGTGGCGAACTCTTTACATTCGGAGAAGTTGCTACCAACATTGCAAAGCTCCATGTACTTTATGAAGCAATCGGTCTGAAGAAGGGAGACAAGGTAGCTCTTTGTGCAAAGAATTCAGCTCGCTGGGGAATCGCATTCTTCTCGGCCAACACATATGAGGCTGTGGTTGTCCCTATTCTTGCTGACTTCCACCCGGACAGCATAAATTCTCTCGTTGATCATTCTGAAAGTACAATCCTCTTTACTGATTCAGACATCTGGAGCAAGCTTGACATTGCTGCAATGCCTAAGGTAAAGGCTGTGGTTTCAACTGCTGATTTCAAGCTTCTTTACGCTGCTGACGAGAAGATCCAGAAGGCAAACGACGACCTTCAGAGCCTTTTCGAGGCAAAGTATCCCAAGGGATTCTCTGCTGCTGACATCAACTACCCTATCAATAATGACAAGGAGCTTGCAATCATCAACTATACTTCGGGAACAACCAGTGCACCGAAGGGCGTGATGCTCCGCTACGAGTGCATTTCTGCAAATGTTGATTTCGGTCAGAGACGACTCCCTTCAGACTCAAACGATAAGATTGTGTCCATGCTTCCTATGGCACACATGTACGGTATGATGTTCGAGCTTATCTACCCTCTCTGCGGAGGTTCGTCTATCTATTATCTCGGAAAGACCCCTACTCCTGCGCTCCTTCTCGGAGCAATGGCAGAGGTAAAGCCATATCTTGTCATCACAGTTCCTCTCGTGATGGAGAAGATTTTCAAGAGCAAGGTAGCTCCGGTGGTGAATAAGCCGATAATGAAGGTAATCTGCGCGATCCCTGGTCTTAATCAGGTCATCTTCAAAAAGATCCGCAATACCCTTCTCAATGCGTTTGGCGGTAACATCCGTGCTATCGTAATGGGTGGAGCTGCACTTAATCCTGATGTGGAGAAATGGTTCAAGAGGTTCAAGCTTCCTTATACAGTAGGTTACGGTATGACTGAGGCTGCTCCTCTGATGGCATATGAGGACTGGAAGGAT
>JAFVMQ010000095.1 GCA_017506825.1 Bacteroidales bacterium | reverse complement strand
GAATGTAGCCTGGTATTTTCTTCTTCCGTCTATATCCTGATAAGGATCCTTGCTGCCATTCCTCTCGCTGTCTTCCAGTACCATACGGGCTGTACCTGTCTTTCCGGCAACAGTGCATTTCGCGTTCTTGAGTCTTGTGGCTCCCGTTCCTTCTAATGTCACCAGAGTCAGCGCCTTGGTCAGTGAGTCGGCGGTTGCCTTTGAGAATGCCGAGGCATTCAGTATCTCCGGTCCGAATTTCTTGACTGCCTTTCCGTTTTCCTCATATGCCTCGATAAGATAAGGCTTCATCATCTTTCCGTTGTTCGCAACCGTATTGTAGAAGGTCACGATGTTCAGCGGGGTCTCCATCACCGAATAGCCGATCGCTGTCGACGGAAGGGTAGATCGGCTCCAGCTCTTGGAGTCCGGGTCAGGAACCCTTGACTTCGAACCGATGTTCTCTTCAAGGTCGAACTTGTAGGCGTCGTTCAGCTTGTATTCGTACAGCTTGTCTATGAACTTGTCAGGATCCGCACCGTAGTGGTCGAGCACAAGACGGCGGAACACATAGTTGGACGATATCTTGAAACCATCCTGTACGCTGATCGATGACACTCCGTGTCTTCTTTCCCAATCGGTAATGTACCTGTCGGCAGCGATTTCAGGAAGCTCCTTGATCCTTCCGTGGTTTGTAGGGATCATGGTTCCGAGTCCGATATGTCCGTCCTCCAGCAATGTAGCGAGGGTTACTGCCTTGAAGATCGAACCGGGCTCTCCCGGACGTCCTACAGCCATATTGAAATACTCTCCGAGTTCTCCCTTGCTGTTCCTTTGGAGATTGACCATTGCTCTTACTGCACCTGTCTTCACATCCAGCACTACCACACATCCTCCTTCGATCTCCATGTCATCTCCGATATTGGTCCTCAGAGCTCTGTCTGCGATATCCTGTATGTCTATATCCAAGGTCGTCCTTATGTCCTTTCCATTTTCAGCCTTTACTACAGTGCTGTCCGGGTCGGCTATGCTTCCCTTGTCAGTGCGCTTCATCCACTGCGATCCTTCCTTGCCGTGGAGTATGTAGTCATACTGTCCTTCGATTCCGAGGAAACGGCTCTCTTCAGGGTTGTCCTTGTTGATCCTTACGTCTCCGATCACTCTTCCCGCCAATGTTCCGTAAGGATATTGTCTTGTGTCGACCTCGGTCTTTATCATTCCGCTCTTGAACTGTCCTTCCTTGAATAGAGGAAGCTGGCAGAGCTTGAGATAAGTGCTGTGGTCTATGCCCTTGGTGATAGGGACATTCCTTCTTCCCTTGAGGGTCTCCGAGTCACGGTTGCGCATGATCAGGTCGTAATAGTATTCGGCTGTCTTTCCGTCCTTCTCAAGGACCTTCGGAAGCTCCTTGCTGAGGGCAAGTGCCTTCGATCTCCAATCCTTTTCAAGAGAGTCCCTGACTTTGCTGTCCTTCTTCGAGTTGAACTCTTCCTTCAGGACAGCGCAGTCCATGTTTATGTTGTACATCGGAGTGGATATGGCGAGCAGTTTGCCGTTCATGTCCATAATCGCTCCGCGTTCAGGCTTTGTCTTGTTCTCATACTTCCTGGGCTGGAAGTAAGAAACGGTCTGCGGGTCCGGCTCCCAGAAGAACTGGATGTTGATGATCCTTATGATGATGACTACTGAAGCGATAAGGAAGATACAGTAAAGGAACCACAGGATCCTGCTGATCCTGTGCTTGTCCTCATGCTGTATTTCGTTGCCTTTAGCCATCTTTCTTTATTCTATTACATCTGCCGGCTTTTCCGGCGCCTTTACCTTCGAACCTGACTCCTCGAGCATCTTCTCTATTGTCGCTATCCTGTCAAGCCCTACTATTTCATATGTCTTCTGTGCGTTGTAGATCTTGAGGGTTCTGATGATTTCGTTGTTCTTCTGAACCTTGAGCATGGTCTGCTCGGCGTGGTAGCTCATCCAGATACTTATGCATCCTATAGCGAAGAGGTAGAGGATGTACGGAAGCAGCCTGTCGACCCTGAGCCTCGTCAGGAGATCTCCTCTTCCCAGGGAGATGAAGAACTCCTTGAAGGCATGTCCGACCTTCTTCCAGTCTATCTTGAATCCGAGTCCCATCCTGTTATTCCTTTTCCGCTATTCTTAGTTTTGCGCTTCGTGCTCTTGTGTTTACCGAGATTTCGCTTTCCTGAGGCAGTATCGGCTTTCTGTTTACCGCCTTCAGAGGGGCTTTCGAGTTACCGTAGAAATCCTTTTCCACCTTTCCGTCGATGTTGCCCGCCTTTATGAAGTTCTTGACCATCCTGTCTTCGAGAGAGTGATATGTTATCACTACCAGCTTTCCTCCCGGCTTCAGCGCTTTGGCAGCGCCTGCAAGGAATTTCTCGAGGGACTTCATCTCCTGGTTGACCTCGATCCTCAGAGCCTGATAGACCTTTGCAAGGAACTTGTGTTCGGCGAACTTGGGCAGAGCGCTTTCTATAGCCTTTCCGAGGTCGGTGGTGGTCTCGATCCTTGCGCCTTCCCTTGCCTTGCAGATCAACTGGGCTATCTTTCTGCTGTTGTCTACCTCGCCGTACAGCCTCAGGATCTTTTCCAGCTCTTCATACTCATATGAGTTCACTATGTCAGCAGCAGTCGTTGTGGCTTCCTGATTCATTCTCATGTCCAGAGGGGCTTCATATCTGAAGGAGAATCCTCTTTCCGCTGTATCGAACTGATGGGATGATACTCCGAGGTCGGCAAGTATTCCGTCGATTCCTTCTGGATATCCCTGATGGATGATATGGTTGTGGATCCAGCGGAAGTCGCTTCGGATCAACGTGAGCCTGTCGTCATCCGGCTTGTTCGCGATGGCGTCGCTGTCCCTG
This sequence comes from Bacteroidales bacterium, assembly GCA_017506825.1. GTDB lineage: Bacteria > Bacteroidota > Bacteroidia > Bacteroidales > UBA932 > Cryptobacteroides. Next base: position 5,050 of record JAFVMQ010000095.1, on the reverse strand, counting down.
TCAAACGAAATCATGCGTCCTTCAGGAGAAAGCCTCCTGAGGATTTCCGAGGTGTGGCCACCTCCGCCGAATGTGGCGTCTGCATAAATTCCTGATGTTGAGCCGATCAAAGCAGAAACGCTTTCATCAAGCAGTACGGGGATGTGATATTCGGACATATGCGGCCTCCTTGTTTAAATACGACCAGCAATCTTCTTTCCCATCAAACGGAAATCCTCTGCCGAGAGGCTTCCGCCTTCCAATTCTTCTTTTGCCCAGATTTCGACCTTGTAGTCAACGCCCAGGAATACGACTTCCTTTTCGATTCCGGCCTTGTCAAGTATCTCTTTCGGGATTGTGATTCTGCCGAGTTTCGCATCCGGAATGACGGTCACCGTATCGCTCATGTATGTTCTCCAGTAGCGCATGTGGTCCTCGTCGAATGCGAGGTCGAGTTTCGACCTTACGGCCTGAGACATGTTTGCCCACTCCTGCTTCGTATACATCTCAAGGCAGTTGGAGTACATGTCTTTTCTGATGACGAATTCCATCTGGTCAGCAGGTACGACGCTCTTGATGCCAGAAGGAATCACGAGTCTTCCCTTGTCATCTACCTTAGCGTTATGTTTTCCAAAGAATCCGGTCATTTTCTGTGAGTCATTAGTGTGGCAAAATTAGGAATAATTTTCCACTTTATTCCACTTTTTTACATTTTTTTCCACAATAATATCAACAACCCTCCCGGGACATCTTTCAGCCTATGTTTTTATTTGTATCTTTGCGCCCATGGAAAAAATCAGAAATCATTTCATTGCCTTCGGCATTTTCATATCGCTGTCTTCGTCCATGCTTGTTTCGTGTGGCGGCAGCTCTTCTTCATCGGATGATACGGCGGTATCGGAAACCGCTGATACTGCGACTGTTGTAAATCCTCTTGGCTTCTATCCGGACTCATTGTCCTTTATCGAAGGAAAGGTGAAGAACGGACAGTTCTTCTCTACTCTTCTTGGCTCGTTGGGCATGTCTGCGCAGGAAGCTTACAACCTGACCCAGGCGTGCGCCGATGTCTTCGATGTCAAGACGCTTCGTGTCGGTCAGTCCTACCGTGCCTACTACTCTTCACTTCATTCCGAGGAGGGAGAAGCCAGACGTGGGAATCTCCTTTATTTAGTCTACGACCGTGACAAAGCCAGCAGCATAGTCTTCTCCTGCCGCCCCCCATACGACGCATGGATATACGAAAAGCCTGTGACCATAGAACAGAAATACGCAGATGTAACAATAGAGAATTCCCTTTGGGTAGACATGCGTGCTGCCGATGTTTCTCCTCTGATGATTGTAAGCCTTTCAGACATATATGCTTGGACTGTAGACTTCTTTGCCCTTCAGAAAGGAGACCGTTTCAGGGTTCTTTATGAGGAAAGGATGTGTGATGGGGAAGTGATAGCTGTCGATACCGTGCGTTACGCAGTGTTCAGCCACGCCGGAGAGGATTTTCCGATGGTGATGTTCAATCAGGGAGACGGAGGAAACGTATGGTGGAACGATAAGGGTGAAAGCATGAGAAAAGCCTTCCTGAAGGCTCCTCTCAATTACTCCCGCATCAGTTCGGGCTTCTCGTACGCCCGCAAGCATCCTGTGACGCGCAAGGTCCAGCCCCATACCGGCGTCGATTATGCAGCTCCTGCCGGAACTCCGGTGATGACGATCGGAGACGGAGTGGTTACCAGCGTGAAATATGAAGGAGCAGGAGGAAATACTGTAAGGATCAGACACAATTCCGTATATTCGACAGCTTATCTTCACCTTTCAAGATATGCGAAAGGACTGAAGGCCGGTCAGAGGGTCCGCCAGGGAGAGGTGATAGGATATGTCGGCTCTACAGGTCGCTCTACAGGCCCTCACCTCGACTTCAGGGTATGGAAGAACGGAACTCCTATCAACCCTCTGAAGATGGAATCTCCTCCGGCCGAGCCGATCAATGAAGCCAACCGCGAAGCTTTCGAGGCTGCACATTCGTCCTATAAAGCCCGGATTGACACAATCCAGGCCCGGACTCTCGCTTCTCAGCTTTTCGAACTCTTGTAGTGTTTTGTATAACCTTTTGTAAAGTACTGTATTACAGAGTGTTGTAGATTGCGCTGACTGCATGGTAGACAGCTTCGTCATCTGCAATGATATTCTGGAGGTCGGAGAGCCGGGCTGCATTGTCGCTCCATGGGATCCAAAGCTTCATATAGCCTCCACGACCGTATTTCTCGCGGAGGTGAGAAACCGCACGTTCGATATGTCCTTCGCGGTCAAGGTCGGGATAATGCTTGAATCCGAACTGGATGGTGCGGCGTATGATGGTGTCTCCTTCAATCACCCTGTCAGCCTCAGCCACAAGCATTCCGTAGATGCTGCGTGGAGCTGCCTTGCCTGATGCCCGATGATCCTCCGCTGCCTGTGCAATGGTTTCGATCTCCTCTTCGCTGAACCATTCCCTCAGCCTTTCGTCCGCGCGGATGATCTTTCCGGAATCCATATGGTGGTTGTCGCGTCCGTTGACAAGTCCGAGATCATGGCATGCAGCCGCTGCAAGCAGAATCTGTCTGTCCACTGGCACATCCCATTCAACTGCAGCTTCCGGATGCTCCTTCAGCCAAGGCTGCATCCTGTCAAGAAGTTCAAGAGCCTGACCGATCACGGTCAGTGCATGATCCTCCTTATGAGCCGGGTCGAATTCCCTGTATCTGGGAACAATCTCATTGTAGATATATTCTTCCAATCGATCAATATCTGTTGAGAGGCATTCCGTTGGTCTTCATGCGTACCTGCTTCCTTACGTTGGCAAGCACTTCCTCATAAGCCTCGCGACCTTCCTCAGTCTTTCCTGCGATAAGGTCAAGATTGTTCGCTGCATTGGTAAGAACCTGGTCTATGAGGTTTACAATGAACTCCATATCCTTCTCCACAAATCCTCTTGAAGTGATGGCAGGAGTACCTACGCGGATACCGGAGGTCTGGAACGGAGTCCTTGAATCGAACGGAACCATGTTCTTGTTGATGGTGATGTCTGCCTTTCCGAGTTCCTTCTCGGCAACCTTTCCTGTGAGATCAGGGAACTTGCTGCGGAGGTCGATGAGCATGAGATGGTTGTCTGTGCCGCCTGATACGATCTTATAGCCTCTTGATGAGAACGATTCCGCCATTGCCTGCGCATTAGATACGACCTGTTTCTGGTACTCCTTGAACTCAGGCTGGAGAGCTTCGTAGAATGAAACAGCCTTTGCTGCTATGCAGTGCTCGAGAGGACCGCCCTGAACACCAGGGAATACGCTCGAATTGAGAATCTGCGACATCTTCTTCACTACACCCTTAGGCGTTGTTAGACCCCATGGATTGTCGAAGTCCTTGCCCATCAGGATGATACCTCCGCGAGGTCCGCGAAGAGTCTTGTGGGTAGTCGAAGTTACGATATGTGCATATTTTACAGGGTTGCTGAGGAGACCGGCTGCGATAAGACCGGCTGTATGTGCCATATCCACCCAGAAAATCGCTCCGACCTTGTCTGCGATCTCACGCATGCGTGCATAATCCCATTCTCTTGAATATGCTGATGCGCCGCCGATGATGAGCTTCGGCTTGAACTCGAGAGCTCTCTGTTCCATCTGATCGTAGTCGATCATTCCGGTAGTCTCGCTAAGACCATATGCTACTGCATTATAAAGGATGCCTGACATATTGACAGGAGAACCGTGGGTAAGGTGACCGCCGTGTGCAAGGTCAAGACCCATAAATGTTTCTCCCGGCTTGAGGCATGCCATCATTACGGCCATGTTTGCCTGGGCGCCTGAGTGGGGCTGTACATTTGCGTACTTTGCCTCGAAGATCTCGCAGAGTCTGTCGATGGCAAGCTGTTCAATCTGGTCGACAATCTCGCATCCTCCATAGTATCTTGCTCCCGGATATCCTTCTGCATATTTGTTCGTGCAGATTGAACCAAGGGCCTCAAGAACCTGCTCGCTCACATAGTTTTCAGACGCGATCAACTCTATTCCAGAGGTCTGTCTGTCTTCTTCCTTCTTAATCAGATTGAAAATTTGTACGTCCTGTTTCATATAAATCTTATTTTAACATCATGCAAAATTAATCATTTTTTGTTTTTTACTTACCTTTGTGGTTGAACTTTTTCTTAAATATGCAGAACAGAAAGCTTTTGAACATAGAACTCGGACGAGTTTCTGCTGAGGAATACAAGGAATTGCCGGAGTCCGGTATAGTGGTGGTGCTGGACAATATACGCAGTGCCCACAATGTGGGTTCAGCCTTCCGTACTTCGGATTCATTCAAGATCGACAAGGTATGGCTCTGCGGAATCTGCGCTGTACCTCCTTCGGCGGAGATCCATAAATCTGCCCTTGGGGCAGAGGACAGTGTGGCATGGGAACATGTCGACGATACCATGGATGCGATACGCCGTCTCAAGGATGAAGGGTATACGATTGTCAGTGCCGAGCAGACAGTCGGTTCTGTCATGCTTGACAGGTTTGTACCGGAGAAGGGCAGGCGATACGCAGTTGTGTTCGGAAACGAGGTCTCGGGTGTGCGTCAGGATGTGGTCGATGCTTCAGACTTCTGTCTGGAAATACCTCAGTTCGGCACAAAACACTCCCTGAACGTCTCCGTCAGCGTCGGTGTCATTCTCTGGCACTTCCGCCTGCACTTATAACAACCCCAGCAGCTGCGACATAAGGAAGCCGAGGTAGTTGCCTGCGGCATAACCTATGACTCCGATCGTCAGTCCGGGGATGAGTACATCCTTGTTCTTCATGGCTGCCGCCATCATCGGAACGAAAGGCGGTGAGTTGATGAATGTCACGGATGATATTACCATCATGTCCGAGTCGATCTTCAGTATCTTTGCAAATATTACCTGCATCAGCAATGATCCGAAAACTGCTACCAGCAGATAACCCAGAAGACCGATGCCTCCGGCAAAGTCGAGCTTGCTCAGATCCGCCATGGATGCAACCACAATGCAGAATATATATATGAAATACATTCCGATGTCATAGCTGTATTTCAT
>JAFVMQ010000094.1 GCA_017506825.1 Bacteroidales bacterium | reverse complement strand
TCGTAAAACCTCAGACAGCAGTCATCGATGCCATGGCGGCAAGACAGGCATGGAGAACGGATATGCCTGGAACGCCAGTCAAGGACATCAGAAGCGCAATATCTCTTAATGACAGGATTCTTTTCATAAACATGCTTTTCAATCAGGATCCTATGTCTTTTCAGGAAGCTTTGACCAGGATAAACCAGATGGCATCCTTGGATGAAGTTGCAGACTATGTGGTTGAGGAACATTCTGAGTGGGACCTTGATTCCGAATTTGTTTATCGTTTCATGATGGCGGTCCGCCGCAAGGTAAGATAGGATGGCAGGTATTCTTTACATTGTTCCGACCCCTGTCGGAAATCTTGAAGACATGACATTCAGAGCCATAAGGGTTCTGAAGGAAGCAGATCTCATACTTGCAGAGGATACAAGGACGAGTTCTGTGCTTCTCAAGCATTATGAAATCAAAGGAAGACTCGAGTCGCATCATAAGTTCAATGAGCACAAGACGGCTTCTATGATAAAGGAAAGGATACTGTCCGGACTGAATGTGGCTCTGATAAGCGACGCGGGAACTCCTGGTATTTCGGATCCGGGCTTCCTGTTGGTCAGGACATGTGCCAAGGAAGGGATTGAGGTCCAGACACTCCCTGGCGCGACCGCCTTCGTGCCGGCTCTCGTTTCTTCCGGCTATCCATGCGACCGTTTCTGCTTTGAAGGTTTTCTTCCGCAGAAGAAGGGAAGGCAGACCCGTCTGACTGAACTTGCCGAAGAGACCCGGACCATGATATTCTATGAATCTCCATATCGTCTTGTCAAGACTCTTGAGCAGTTTGCCGAGTTTTTCGGAAGTGAAAGAGAATGCTCGGTAGCCCGGGAAATTTCCAAGAAATTCGAGGAGCATAAGAGGGGAACTCTTGAAGAAGTGGCGGCATGGTACAAGGAACATGAGCCTAAAGGTGAGATTGTAATCATAGTTGCAGGTGCACCAGAGACTAAAAAAAAGAAAAAGACATATAAAAACGGAAAAAACTGCAGCGAAGAAGATGAATGATCTTGCTTTTTCCGTCTTGACATCTACCTTTGCAGAAGGGATGAATCATACGACAGATACTTTGCTTGATGCCGGTATCTGTTTTTTTGATTCATATGGGAAGTTCAGATTCAAAGGAGAAGAAATCAGGGCTGTCGGAGTCCTTTATCATCGGGGTTATCGCCATAGTCTTCCTCGTAGTGGGGTATCAGACAGCCCTTTTCATCCATCAGGCGTCGGTGATGAAGATTGCCGCAAACAGGGACAAGCCTGATACGGTTTATGTTTATCTGCCACCGGATGCCGATGACGGGATTTCTGTTGCCGGCAGTCCGACCGTTTCAAAGACTGACGGCCGGGTGAGGGATGGCGGAGAGTCTGTTGCAGTCGAAAGACGTAATGCGTCCCATGCGCCTCGTGCCGAGGCTGTAAGGACGAATGTGCCGGGAATGAAGGTGGAATCATTCCGTTTCGACCCAAATACGGTATCTGTGGATGATCTGTGCAGACTTGGCTTTTCTCAGAAACAGGCAAGGTCGATAGACAATTACCGGAAAAAAGGCGGACGTTTCCGAAGAAAGGAAGACTTCGCCAGATCTTTTGTCGTATCCGACAGTATATTCCGACGGCTTGAGTCATATATTGATATTCCTCTTGTCGATCTGAACCTTGCCGATTCTGCAGCCTTCGATGCTCTCCCGGGTATCGGCGGATGGTTTGCAAGCAAGATAATAGAGCATCGCAAGGCTCTGGGCGGGTATTCATACAAAGAGCAACTGATGGATATCTATCGTTTCGATCAGGAAAAATACGATAAACTGAAAGACCTGGTAACCGTTCAGCCTGAACATATGACTCCATATCCGCTGTGGACCCTGCCGGTGGATTCTCTACGCAGACATCCGTATATACAGAACTACGAAACCGCAAAAGCCATTGTGCTTTTTAGGGAGAACACGCAGCAGAATGAGTGGACTGTAGAAGCGCTTCACAATGCCGGCATATTAGATGAAATCCAGTATGCCAGATTTTCGCCTTGCAACGTGCTTTGCCCACAATAAATAAACAATCTCCCGATGTGGATGAGCGGAGCATTTACCAATGCTTCTGCGTAGCGAACCACATCGGGAGATTGTTCTATTGAACGGGAACTAATCCTGGACGTTCTTCAGCGCTTCACGGATCTTTGCTTCGATCTCGTCGCAAAGCTCGAGATTGTCGGTGAGAAGGTTCTTTACTGCCTCTCTTCCCTGTGCAAGCTTGCTGTCTCCGTAGCTGAACCACGAACCGCTCTTCTTGATGATGTCATATTCTACTGCAAGATCGATGATTTCTCCTACCCTTGAGATGCCTTCTCCATACACGATGTCGAATTCTGCCTTCTTGAACGGCGGAGCCATCTTGTTCTTTACGATCTTTACCTTTGTACGGTTTCCGAGAGCTTCATCTCCGTCCTTGATCTGTGTCGTCCTGCGGACATCCACTCGAACGGATGCGTAGAACTTGAGAGCATTACCACCTGTAGTCGTCTCAGGGTTTCCGAACATCACGCCTATCTTGTCGCGGAGCTGGTTGATGAAGATGCAGCATGTGTTGGTCTTGCTGATGTTTGCTGTGAGCTTTCTGAGAGCCTGGCTCATCAGTCTTGCCTGAAGACCCATCTTCGAGTCACCCATCTCTCCTTCGATTTCCGCCTTTGGAGTAAGTGCCGCAACCGAGTCGATCACGATGATGTCGATTGCTCCCGAGCGGATAAGGTTGTCCGCTATTTCAAGCGCCTGTTCTCCGTTGTCAGGCTGCGAGATGAGAAGAGTCTCGAGATCTACTCCGAGATTCTTTGCATATGTCCTGTCAAATGCATGTTCTGCATCGATGATTGCGGCTATGCCACCTTGTTTCTGTGCCTGTGCGATCGCATGGATTGCAAGAGTGGTCTTACCGCTGGATTCAGGTCCGTAGATTTCGATGACCCTACCGCGTGGATATCCGCCGATGCCGAGTGCTGCGTCAAGCGCAATGGAACCGCTCGGAATGACCGAAACCTCCCATTTTGGCTGATCTCCCAACTTCATGATCGTACCCTTTCCGTAATCTTTCTCAATCTTGTCAATCGTCGCCTGCAATGCCTTGAGTTTCGCGGCATTGATACCGGTACCGTCCTGTACTTCTTCTTTAGCCATAAATGTTATGAATTTAAATTGTTAATGTCGGCGGAACTTTTCCACACGACCAAGCAAATGTAATCAAAAACTTTTATGGCGGCAAAATAAATGTGTGTTTGTGCCAATGTGAAGCACAATTGTAATTCTATGCAAAATTCGTTATTTTTGTATGTTATTTGTGGAAGAACAGGATATGAAGATCAAACTCTTAGGAAAGAATCTTGAGGACTTGAAGAAAGTCGTGTCTGAAGAAGGACTGCCTGGCTTTACAGCCAAGCAGATTGCTCAGTGGCTTTATGTGAAGAAGGTCAGGACAATTGACGAGATGACCAATCTTTCAAAGACAGCCAGAGCGAAGCTGTCTGAAAGGTATGAGGTGGGAGTCACCCCATATGCAGGTCTTCAGATTTCGACTGACGGCACGAAGAAATATCTCTTCCCTGTGAAATGTGCCCATAAGAGGGGACTGAATGTGCAGGTTGCCGAGGAGGAACTGGAAGACGGAGCAATAGAAGCGGTGATGATTCCGGATGATGACCGTGCGACATTGTGCGTTTCTTCTCAGTCAGGCTGTAGGATGGGCTGCAGGTTCTGCATGACAGGGCGCCAGGGTTTTCATGGACATATGTCTGCTGCCGACATCATATCCCAGTTCATTGCGGTAGATGAGTCCGACAGACTGACAAATGCCGTGTTCATGGGAATGGGTGAGCCTCTGGACAATTACGAGAATGTCATGAGGGCGATAGAGATATTGACGGCAGACTGGGGATTTGCATGGAGCCCCAAGAGGATAACTGTTTCCACTATCGGAGTTCTTCCGAATCTCAAACGATATCTCGACGAATGCAAGTGTCACCTTGCGGTAAGTCTCCATGATCCTTTCGGTCCTGAAAGACTGAGCGTGATGCCGGTCCAGGGCGCATGGCCTATCCAGGAAGTGATAGACCTCATAAAGCAGTATGATTTTACCGGTCAGAGGAGAGTCAGCTTCGAGTATACGATGTTTGCCGGATTCAATGATACGAAGTCACATGCTGATGCGCTGATAAGGATGCTCAAGGGGCTGGAATGCCGTATGAACCTGATACGTTTCCATAAGATACCGGATTTCCCGTATGAGACTTCCGCTCCTGTGATCATCGAGAATTTCAAGCAGAGACTTAACAACTGCGGGTTGACAACGACTGTGAGAGCCTCGAGAGGCGAGGATATTCTTGCGGCATGCGGAATGCTTGCAGGACAGCATAAAGGATAAGCTATGAAGAGAATACTGTCGGTCATATTGTGTCTTGTATGTCTTTCTCCATTGTTCTGGAAGACATCGGCCGGGACTGTGAATCCCAAGGCTGATGCCGAGGCTGTGGCCAGAATGAAGAAGAGGATGGAGAAGATAAGGCAGCAGCGTCCGACAGTGGCTCTGGTCTTGAGCGGGGGTGGAGCGAAGGGAGCTGCCCATGTAGGTGTGCTCGAATACATTGAGGAACTCGGAATACCCGTTGATATGGTTCTCGGTACCAGCATGGGAGGACTGATCGGAGGTCTGTATGCTCTCGGTTATTCTGTTCCTGAAATTGACACATTGGTCAGGAACATGGATTGGAACTGGGCCTTGAGCGACAAGCTCTCGCGCGAGTACCAGTCATATGGAGATACCAAGTACAAGGAGAAATATCTTATTTCGATACCATTCTATTACGAAAGTGACTATTATCGTATGAAGCTGGCGGACGAAAACCGTTTCGACCATGGCGGAAGACCGGAAATCCTTCATATCGGAGCCGACTATGAAGATAGTGCAGACATTCTCAAGAACAATCTTATCGGTAGTCTGCCGTCGGGTTATATCTACGGACAGAATGTAAGCAATCTGATCAGCTCCCTTACTATAGGTTATCAGGATTCCATTGATTTCCAGGAACTTCCTATTCCGTTCGCTTGTGTCGCTACAGACATGGTGTCCGGCAAGGCAAAGATATGGCACAGCGGAAAGATGAATACGGCCATGCGTTCGACCATGTCCATACCGGGAGTCTATGCTCCTGTCAAGACCGAGGGTATGGTTCTTGTCGACGGCGGCATGAGGGATAATTATCCGACTTCGCTTGCCCGTGAGATGGGTGCTGACATAATCATAGGAGTCGATCTTTCACAGGGTAAACGCTCGTATACCCAGGTCAACAATATCGGAGATATAATCGGTCAGAGCATCGATATGCTCGGACGGGATGCATTTGAAAGGAACGTCAATATTCCGGATGTGAAGATCAAGCCTTATCTTCCGGAATTCAATATGATGAGCTTTACCAAGGAGGCAGTCGATACCATCATAGTCAGAGGTCGTGAGGCTGCGGTAGCCCAGGACTCCCTGCTGAGGATCGTGGCTGCGAAGACTGCAGGCAGATATGTTCCGCAGCGTAAGCCTAAGGCTTTTGATTTCCATACTGATTCGCTGACGATAAGCGAGATAGATATCAAAGGTGTGCTTCCGCAGGAACGTCTGCTGATAATGGACCGAATGGATCTTAAGCCGGGCCAGAAGATCAGCCGGGACGATCTTGAAGATATAGTGGCAAAGATCTACGGCACCCAATGCTATGATTTCGTAACGTATGAACTTTTAGGGGAAAAGGAACCGTTCAAGCTGGTTCTTAACTGCAAGAAAGGTCCTGTCCATCAGCTCGGATTAGGTGTAAGGGCTGATACGGAGGAGATTGTGTCAGTGCTCTTCAACCTTGGTCTCAACACCCACAGGATGTACGGACACTCCTTTGATCTGACAGGAAAGATCAGTGCGAATCCATACGTTCGTCTGCAGTGGTTCTATGATATGCCGGATGTACCGACAATCAATGCGGCTGTTTCAGTCAGATGGACAGACATGGGCATGCTGAACTTTGGTAGCAATAATCTCAGTCTCAGTTATCTCAATGCACGTCAGGAGGTCTATCTTTCCAACATGACGTGGCGTTGGATGGACGTCAAGGCAGGGTTGAGGAACGATGTGATGGATCTTCGTAACATCAAGTCATCCCAGGTGATAGGAGATTACGACTTCGGTCAGCTGACTAATGATTTCATTTCGGCTTTCGTGGATGGAAGGACCGACACATGTGATGACGGATATTTTCCGACAAAAGGAGTAAGTGCCGGAATCGGATATTCATGGACATTTGCCGGATTCCCGAAGAACTTCAACCATTTCCATACAGTCCATGCCGATGCAAAGGTCGTTGTCTCTGCTGATGAGGACTTTGCCTTCATCCCTTCGTTCAACTGCCGTTTCCTGCTCGGCAAGGATGTGCCTCTGGCGTATTTCAATGTTATCGGCGGATCGCTCCCGGGAAGATATATCGACCAGCAGCTGCCGTTCATAGGCATAACCAACCTTGCGGTCATGAAGAACATAATGACCATGCTGAGGACGGATTTCAGATTCAGGATAGCACGTAACCACTATGTCACCGGAATATTGAACTATGTGCGTGACTGCGACAGATTCAGCACTTATGGCGTCGGAATGGGATATGTTGGTGCCGGAGTCGAATACTCTTACGATACTATCTTCGGTCCGCTTTCTGCCAACATACATTGGTCTGACATTACCGGCAAGGTAGGTGTATACCTCAGTACAGGCTTTAATTTCTGACGGTTATGGAAAAGAAGGTTCTGGACAGGATGCGTGCCATGTGTTCCCGAAGGGAATACTGTCGTTCCGATATATTCAGGAAGGCGGCCGATGCGCTGGATGGCGACAAGACTGCTGCGGAAAGGATAGCTGACATTCTTGTAAAGGAGAAATATGTAGACGATTTGCGCTATGCGTCGGCTTTTGCAAGAGACAAATCGTCCATAGCGGGTTGGGGTCCGGTAAAGATCCGGCACATGCTTTCGGCAAAAGGTGTTCCGCGTGAAGTGATCTCTGCCGCTTTGGAAGGAATAGATGATGCCAGGGCATCTTCGAGGCTGGAAAAGCTTCTGGAGAACAAGTACAGGACGCTGAAGGATGATCCTCAGTGCCGTCTCAAGATGCTGCGCTTCGCTCTTGGCAGGGGATATGAATATGATGAGGTTTCGTCGGCTGTCGACAGGCTGATGAGACGATAAAAACAGGAAGACGATGAAAAACTATAGGAAATTGACCTCTGAGGAGATGAATCTCCTTAAGGCTCAGATGTGTACGGCAACTGATTGGGATGCAATCGAAGTTGCTGAGGATTTCTCTCCTGAATATGTTCTGCATACAAGGTTTTCAGGAAATATCAGGATAGGGTCTTTCAATAAGGAATTCGAACTTGCCGGAGGCATAAGAAAGCACTCCGGACTTTACCATACCACCCTGCATAATGTAACTGTGGGGGATGACTGCTGCATCGAGAATGTCAAGAACTATATTGCCAATTACGAGATAGGTCATGATACATTCATCGAGAATGTGGATATCATTCTGACTGACTGCGTCAGCACTTTCGGCAATGGTGTCGAAGTAGCTGTACTGAATGAAACCGGAGGACGCGAAGTCATGATATTCGACCGTCTTACAGCTCAGACAGCATACGTGATGGCTCTTTACAGGCATCGTCCTGAGATGATAGCCAGACTCAGGGAGATGATTGGAAGATATGTGGACAGCGTGTCTTCGTCAGTCGGTAAGATCGGCTCGAATGTCACCATCGTGGATTCCGGTTACATCAAGAATGTCAAGATCGGCGACAGCTGCAAGATCGAGGGTGCATCCCGTCTGAAGAACGGAAGCATCAACAGCAACGATCACGCTCCGGTTCAGATCGGAGTAGGTGTGGTAGGTGACGATTTCATCATTTCCAGCGGTTCTTCCGTCAAGGACGGAGTCACATTCTCCCGCTGCTTCATCGGACAGGCATGCAAGCTGGGACATAACTATTCCGCATCGGATTCCCTTTTCTTCAGCAACTGTCAGGGAGAGAACGGTGAAGCGTGTGCAATATTTGCCGGACCATATACGGTGACCCACCATAAATCGACTCTTCTTATCGCGGGTATGTTCTCGTTCATGAATGCCGGATCAGGATCGAATCAGAGCAACCATATGTACAAGCTGGGTCCTATCCACCAGGGTATCATGGAGAGGGGAGCGAAGACCGCTTCAGATTCATACATCCTCTGGCCTGCGAAGGTGGGCGCATTCTCGCTTGTGATGGGGCGCCATGTCAGCCATCAGGATACCTCGAATCTTCCGTTCTCATATCTGATCGAGCAGCAGAATACCTCGTTCATCATGCCGGGTGCCAATCTAAAGAGTGTGGGAACCATCCGAGATGCGAGGAAATGGCCTGGTCGTGACGGCAGACAAGATCCTGACAAGCTGGACCAGATCAATTTCAACCTTCTCAGCCCCTATACCATCCACAAGATGCTGAATGGTGTAGAAATCCTGAAGGAACTTCAGAAGGTGTCGGGTGTGAATTCCGATGCCTATACTTACCAGAGCGGAAAAATCAAGAGGTCTTCGTTGAAGAACGGTCTGAAATACTACGGAATGGCCATAGACAAGTTCCTCGGCAACTCACTCATTACAAGGATAATGAATTCGAAGTTCTCTACAATCGAAGAACTTCGTCAGGAGTTTGTTCCGAAATCGGCATACGGAGAAGGAGACTGGGTCGACCTTTCGGGACTTATCGCTCCGAAGGAGGCTGTCACTGCCTTGCTTGATGATATCCAGTCTGGAGCTCTGACGGACATACATGCGGTCAACGAACGCTTTGCCCGGATGCACGAACTGTATTATTACTATGAATGGAAATGGGCCTATAAGACCATCCAGGACTACTACGGTGTCGATCTGCAGACAATAACAGCTGAAAAGCTGATGGAACTTGTAAGCAGGTGGAGGGACTCGGTGGTAGGTCTGGATAATCTTATCTATGAAGATGCCCGCAAGGAGTTCTCGCTCAGCGCAATGACAAGTTTCGGAGCTGACGGTGACGAGACGGAGCGCAAGGAAGACTTCATGCAGGTTCGAGGATCTTTCTTCGAAGCTGATCCGTTCGTGACTTCGGTCAAGGAGCATATCCGTGTCAAGTCTGCCCTCGGAGAATCTGCCATCGAAATCCTCTCCCGCCTGTAACTGAAATCTGATCATAGTACACTCAGTGTAAAACAGATCAGCAGGCTCTGCTTCAAGACGACTTTGGCTCCCGAAAAGGGAGGGGACCCACGAAGTGGGGAGGATCGTCGGAAGCAGAGCCTGCTGATCTGTTTGCAGAACTGAATGTTAAAGAGCTTTGAGGCAGTTGGTTACGTTTGTCTCGATGCGGGCGAGTATGTCAGTGCCCTCTGCCTTCTCGAACTTCTCACCTACGATGTTCTCGTAAAGCTCGACATAACGATCTGTAATGCCGTCAACAATCTCTGGAGTCATCTCAGGAACCTGCTGGCCCTCCTGACCCTGGAAACCGTTTGCCATAAGCCACTCGCGAACGAATTCCTTTGAAAGCTGCTTCTGCTTCTGACCGGCTGCAAGACGCTCTGCATAACCCTCAGCATAGAAATAACGTGATGAGTCTGGAGTATGGATCTCATCCATCAGATAGATCTTGCCGTCCTTCTTTCCGAACTCATACTTTGTGTCCACGAGGATAAGACCCATCTTTGCAGCGATCTCGGTGCCTCTCTCGAAGATAGCTCTTGTATAAGCTTCAAGCTGTTTGTAATCCTCCTTGCTTACGATTCCCTGAGCGATGATCTCTTCCTTCGAGATATCCTCATCATGACCTTCTGCAGCCTTGGTGGTAGGAGTGATGATCGGCTGAGGGAACTTCTGGTTCTCAACCATTCCTTCCGGCATCTCTACTCCGCAGATAGTGCGCTTGCCTGCCTTGTACTCTCTCCATGCGTGACCTGAAAGGTAACCGCGGATGACCATTTCAACCTTGAAAGGCTCGCATTTATGACCTACGGTAACCATAGGGTCTGGAACAGCGATCTTCCAGTTAGGAAGAATATCTGCAGTTGCGTCAAGGAATTTCGCTGCAATCTGGTTGAGAACCTGTCCCTTGAAAGGAATACCCTTAGGGAGGACTACGTCAAATGCTGAGATACGGTCAGATACCACCATTACAAGATACTCGTCGTTGATGCTGTAAACGTCGCGTACTTTTCCGACATAATGGTTTGTCTGTCCAGGGAAATTGAAATTGGTCTTTACGATAGCTTCCATTGTATTGTTGTTTTATATATTTTTCTTTTTCCGCCGCGAAGATAGTGATTTTTATTCGTAGTCGGTCAGTTTGAGACGGAATTTGTTGCTGCCGGAATTACGGAAATACCTTGCTGTGCAATTCCGGTCTCCCGAAGGGGAGAGAGGCGAACGTTGAGCCGCGGAGCGGATTGTATCCGAGAGCCGACTACCCTTCGGGAGACCGGAATCGGAGGCAGGACTCTTTTTCAAAGCGGTTCGTTTCCATGTATCAGTATCGACCACAAATGTTACAGGATCCTTCCTGCCCTCCAGAGTGAAACCCAGACGCATGTATACATCTCCCTTGGACCACTCCAGATCGGCATAACTCATGATGTCGTCCGGCTGCACCTCCTTGATGAAATGCTTTAGGAAACGACCCATGCCGCCGCTTATCCTCAACTGTGGCAGTGATGCGAACCGGGTCCATTCATATGAGCGTATCTCCTTGTCTCCTTTCTTCCATTTGCGTGCATTCGAGAATGTCGCTACAGCTATCATTGTACCTGGATCGAGACCCTCTCCAATGCCTTCTTCCGCAATATGCCCCGTATGACGTTTAAGGAACATTCCGTATCTGTATTTGCAGGCTGCGTCCCCGTAGCTGTGGTTCTGCTCGAGAAAATCAGCTGCAGTCTTCTTGTCGATGCGCCTGATTTCGCAGTTGCGCGCATACACAGGAGTGAAAAGCTCCAGATGCGACAGTATCCGCTTCTGCATCATCCCTCGCTGCCTCTCCCATCTGTCCCGGGCAACTGTCAGCGGATACTCACCGTCGTATGAATTGATCATCCTGATGCTGTTTTCCGTTTCCTCTGCCTGACGAGCAGCTTCTTTCGGTTCAGCAGCCGTGATTTCAAGCGGAAGGATCACCCTGTCGTAATGACTGTCAAGCGTGGTGACGCACAGCACATCCAGACCCTCTCTCATCTGACGGGAGAATCCGAAACCGTTTTCTTCAAGGAAAAGGGCTATTTCATCGATCATCTTCATATTCTGCAAATATAAAACTGTTTTGCCGGATTATTGCTATTTTTGTCGGATCAAGGTAAGGACAGGAACATTATGGACAATAAGGAAATGCCTTCAATGGCGCAGGACGGGATACATGCAGGTTTCCCTTCTCCGGCCGGTGATTACATGACTCAGGCTATCGACCTGAACCGGGAGCTTGTGAAGCACCCGGCTGCTACTTTCTATGGCAGGGTGGTGGGAGATTCCATGATAGATGCAGGAGTCGAGGAAGGGGATATTCTCGTGATAGACAAGTCATTGGATCCGAAGGACGGGGATATGGCGGTCTGCTTTGTGGACGGAGAGTTTACATTGAAATACCTCCGTTTCGGAGACGGTATTCTCACCCTTGTCCCTGCAAACAGCCGCTATCCGTCGATCAGAATAGAAGAAGGTGTTGATTTCAAGATGTGGGGCGTCGTCACATATATAATAAAAAAAGTAAGGTAAGGATGTTCGCCCTGGTCGATTGCAATAATTTCTTCGTTTCATGCGAACGTGTCTTCCAGCCGCAGCTGGAGGGCAAGGCCGTCGTTGTCCTGTCGAACAACGACGGATGTGTAGTGGCGCGAAGCAATGAAAGCAAGGCCATGGGCATAAAGATGTGTACGCCTTTTTATCAGGTAAAGCATTTTGTCGATGAAGGCCGGCTGCATGCATGTTCCTCAAATTATGCCCTTTATGGCGATCTGTCCGACAGGGTCATGTCCCTTCTTGCAGATGCAGTTCCGAAAATCGAGATATATTCGATAGACGAGGCTTTTCTTCATCTTGATGGAATACAGGAGGGTCAGATTCCGCAGCTTTGCCGCGATCTGGTCGAAAAGATAAGGAAATGGGTCGGTGTACCGGTGAGCATAGGTGTGGCTCCGACAAAGACTCTTGCAAAGATAGCGAGCCATTTTGCCAAGAAATACAAGGGCTACCGGGGAGTCTGCATGATGGATACTGACGGGAAACGTCTCAAGGCTTTAAGTATGACGCCGATAGAAGATGTCTGGGGAATCGGTCGCAGGCTTGCTCCTCAGATGACCTCCAAAGGGATTCAGACGGCATTGGATTTTGCTCAGAGACCGAGGGAATGGGTCGAGGCAAATTTTCATGTGCCCGGACTGCGCACATGGGCAGAGTTGAACGGGACGGTAAGTCTTGAGGAGGAACGTGCCGAAAGAAGGCAGTCGATATGTACCTCGCGCTCGTTTGCGGATATGATCGATGATGAGAAGGAACTTGTCCTGAGAGTTTCCGATTTTGCGGCTATGTGCGCAAGAAAGCTGCGCGAAGAACATTCGGCAGCCTGTGATGTGACAGTCTTTCTATATACTAACAGATTCCGAGATGACCTGAAACAGTATTTCCCGTCTGCAACTCTGCGTCTTGAGGTTGCTGCCAACAGTACTCAGGAAATTGTCGGTACAGCTCTAAAGGCGTTCAGAACCATCTTCCGTCCGGGCTACAAATACAAGAAAGCTGGAGTGATAGTCGGAAGCATCGTGCCTGACGATTGCGTACAGGTATCTCTTTTTGATTATGATGAGGAACTCCGGAAGAAACAGGACCGTCTTTCCATGGTCATGGATGCTGTCAATTCTGCCGCTGAAGGTTCCGGATCTTCATTGCTCAGGCTTGCCACCCAGCGTCCCGGACATTATGCCGACGGCATCCGCAGCGATTTCTGTTCCCGTCTTTATTCGACTTCGCTTGATGATATAATCGAGGTGCATTAAAGCTCCTGGATCTTCATCCTTTTCATTACCTCCCTCGCTTCAAGAGGCTGGTCTGTGGTCAGCTGGTCAACTCCCATCCTGAACATCTTTTCCATGTCCTTTTCCTCGTTTACGGTCCATGCATTTACGCTCATCTTGTTCCTGCGTGCCTGCTTGTACCATTTCTTGTTGATGCTGAAGACCTGGTGGTTGTAGTCGACTCCGTTTATTCCTTTTTCTGCAAGAGCCTGCGGACTTCTGCTTGATCCGAGGAACTGTACCGTGAATCCCGGAAGTTTGGCAGCAAGCCTTTCACACATGTGCAGGCTGAATGAAATGAACATGACCCTTTCCGGATCGAGCAGACCGTGTTCCTTCAGCTTTTCAATGGAAAGGTCCACAAACCTGTCTTCCACCTCATCACATGAATGTCCCTTCAGCTCATAGACAAGCATGGTTTCAGGATATTTCTTTCCCTGCTCGAGGAACTGGTCGATTGTAGGGATTGTCTCTCCGTTCCTGATCTTGAAGTCCTTGAACTCAGTGTATGGATGCTTTTCGATCTTCTTGCCTTCGACATCACTATCGTGGTAGACGATAAGGACTTCGTCAGCTGTCATGTTTACATCGAACTCACTGCCCCAGAAACCTGCCTCCTGAGCGCATCTCAATGCTGCTATGGAATTCTTTGCATATCCTGCTTCTTCGCAGTTCCAGAAACCGCGGTGAGCTACGATACCTGCTTTCTTCTGAGCTTCTGCTGAAAGCGGAAGCATTACCATCATGATGGCGATGAGTCTGATAAGTCTGATAAGTCTTTTCATGTGCATAAAATAATCTTCTGCAAATATAGATTTTTATATGTCTTTGTACAAAAAATGTTAACTTTGCC
>JAFVMQ010000093.1 GCA_017506825.1 Bacteroidales bacterium | reverse complement strand
GAGTTTGATGTGGACCTGAATGAAATCAGGATGGGCGCCGCAGGCGGAGAAACGAAAATCAAGGTCTCTTCGCCGGGAAGCTGGGTGGCAATGACCGAGTCTCCGTGGATTACAGTATCTCCTGCCAACGGAAGAGGTACCCAGGAATGTACTGTCATGATCGATTCGACTCTCGTCTTCGATCAGCGCACAGGCGTAGTGCGTATCCAGAGTCTGGACAATTCCGATGACAAGAAGGATTTCAATGTACTTCAGGAGGGGTACGATTATCAGATCGTACTTGAGGAAACCGAAAAGAAGGTCGATGATTATGCAGGTTTCAGCGACAGAAATTTTGAAGTGAAGGTCAAGGCTAACGTAGACTTTGATGTTGTGCTTCCGGAGGGGACTGAATCATGGCTGTCCTTCAAGAAATCCGAGCTCAATCTTGATCGCGGTTCAAGACCTCGTGAAGCAGTTGTCCGTTTCGATTGGAAAGTCAATTCACGCGATATGGAGAGGGTTGCGGATGTTGTGTTCAGACCGAAGGAAGAAGTTGAAATGTCGAGACATGACGGTCTGAAGATCATCCAGAAAGCATCTCTTCCGATACCTGCTGACACACCTGCAGGTGACTCACTTGCAATTCTTGCAGTCAGCCGTGCACTTGGTGCTTTTACCGAGTGGGATGTAAACGAAAGAATGGAGCATTGGAATAACGTTGCGGTATGGAAAGACGGACCGAATAAGGGACGAGTAAGATATGTGCAGTTCTTCATGTTCCAGACACAGGAGCCGATACCGTATGAGATCCAGTATCTTACTGCAGCTGAAGAGATTGTATTCTATTCGAATGCCAACCACTTCCTGCGCAGCCTTGATACGGGAGAATATATAACCAAGCTCACTAACCTCAAGAGACTTACCATTGGAGCTTATGGACTTGTTTCTCTCCATCCGGATTTTTCCAACCTCAGGAATCTTGAATATCTGGATCTGAGTTCCAACTGTTTTGAGGAGATACCGGAGATACTGACACCGGAGAATTTTCCTGAACTGCATTCTCTTGTAATGAATGCGAACCAGCGTTATACGATCTATGACCTGAGCAATGATATCAGAGAGAATATTGGCGGCTTCATATCGGACGATCTCAATACGCAGAAGGGAATGGATTCGTTCAAGAGGATACTCAAATGGGAAAAGCTGGATACTGTCAGACTTTCAGTGAATTATCTCCAGGGAGAAATTCCTGACATGACTGACGAAGGATTGCCTTGCTGGACATTTGAAGAACTCAAGGATTCTCTTGCTACCGGTCTTACAGAGCTTCCTGAAGGTCTCAGGAATGTTCCTAAGGTGCTTCCTGAAGCAGATTTCTTTGCAATCAACTTCAACCGTCTTACCGGTAATCTCCCTGAGTGGATACTTAAGCATCCTAAACTGGACCTGTGGATTCCTTATTCGTTGGTATTTTCCCAGGAAGGAAAGTCTAAAGACGGTAGGAATGCCGGATTCAACAATGAGCCTACCAGCCTGGACTATTACTACGGGCTTTACCCTAACAAGAAGTACAACCCAAGCAATCTTGCAGAATGATGAATAATTTCATGAATAAGATATTTACAGCCGCAGTCCTTGTGGCAGGACTGGCGGCATGTTCGGTCGATGTGCCTCAGGAGGAGATAAGCGTCCCTTCGGAAACACCTTCCGATGCGGTACCGGGACAGCTTCTTGTAAGGTTCGATGCCCGTGTCGCAGATGTTCTGGACAAGGCGGGACTGACTAAGAGCGGTCCGACTGTACCTATGACACGTTCAGGAATACTCAGTGTCGATGAGATACTTGATCTTGTTGACGGATACGAGATAGAGAGAGTGTTTCCTGTCGATATGCGCAGCGAGGCGAAGGCTCGTGAAGAAGGACTCCACCTTTGGTATGTTGTCCGTTTCGACGAATCACATCCGGTTGAGGCGGTTGCAGCCGACCTTTCGCGTCTGGGAGAAGTGAGCCGTGTCGAGTTCAACAGGACATTGAAAAGAGCGAATGAGACCAAGGCAGTGCCGTTGACAATGGAAAAGGTTCGTGAACTTACTTCAAGAGCATCCGGTAGCGGGTTCAACGATCCTTTGCTTCCGGATCAGTGGCATCTTGTCAACAACGGTGACCTGCGTCCGACAAAATTTGTCAAGGATGCGGATGTCCAGGTGGAGAAGGCATGGAAGGAGCTCGGCTGTACTGGTGACCCTTCTGTCATTGTAGCAGTTCTTGACGAAGGCATCGATATAGCCCATCCTGACCTGAAGACAAGCATGTGGGTGAATGAAGGGGAGATATGGCGTTCGACCGAGGATAATGACGGCAATGGATATGCAGGTGACTACCACGGATATAACTTTGTCCGGCAGAGCGGACTTATCTCAGTTGACAACCAGTATGATTCCGGACACGGAAGCCATGTTGCCGGTGTGATTGCAGCTGCCAATAACAATGGTATCGGTATAAGCTCGATAGCAGGAGGAAACGGAAACGAGCCGGGAGTGAAGATAATGTCGTGCCAGATTTTCTCAGGTGCATATGCCGGTACCGTCCTTGAAGAGGTCAGGGCGATCAAATATGCGGCAGACAATGGAGCTGTCATCCTTCAGTGCAGCTGGGGATACATTTCAGGTGCGGCAAATCCGTATGACTGGACGCCTCAGTATTCCACTGACGAGGAGTGGGAGACGTATAATGTTCTTGAAAAGAAGGCCTTGGATTATTTCATCCATAATGCAGGATCACCTGACGGTGTGATTGACGGAGGTCTTGCAATCTTTGCCGGAGGAAACGAGTCAGCTCCTGCAGCAAGTTATCCGGGAGCATACCCTGATTTCATTGCAGTTGCTGCAACAGCTGCGGATTTCACACCTGCCGTATACAGCAACTATGGTCCCGGAACAACCATTTCCGCACCTGGAGGAGACCAGGACTATTATTGGGACTATGCCGATGATGACCATAGTGTCGGAGAAGTCGGATGCATTCTGTCGACGCTTCCTGCCCATGTGAGCGAAAGCGGTTACGGCTATATGGAAGGAACATCGATGGCATGTCCTCATGTTTCCGGTGTAGCCGCCCTGGGTCTTTCATATGCGGCTAAGCTCAGACGTCATTTTACCGCAGAGGAGTTCAAGGCGTTGCTGTATCAGACAGCCACCCCTATTGATCAGTATATGTCCGGAATCAAGCAATATAAGAAATATGTTGCTGACCTTGTGGATTCTTCGCCTATGATGTCTTTCAATATGGGAGATTTCAAAGGAAAGATGGGCTATGGTCAGGTCAATGCATATGCTCTGCTCAAGGCGATTGAAGGCGCAGGAGTCGAGATGACCTTCCCTAACCTGTATGTGGCTGTTGGCGGGCAGGTTTCTGTTCTTCCGTCAATGTATATGGAAGGCAGTACCTTCAGCATCCATGTAGAGGATTCTTCGATTGCATCTGCTGAGACTGTTGATGGAAAGATTGTCGTCAAAGGAATAAAGACCGGTCAGACAAAGGCATCGGTTACTTCAGGTACCCGCACGGATGACTTTGTAATTACTGTCCGTGAGACGGCTGACAATAACGGATGGCTGTAATATGAGGACCAGAAGGTTTGCAGTGGTTGTCTGTCTGTTTTTTGCGACGTTTTTATGTTCGCAGGGACAGATGAGGATCCTGCCGAAGGAGAAGATAGAAAGTGTGAATAACCCGCGCATGTCGCCTGACACAGCTTTCCTCCGCTTCGACAGGATAAGCATTGCTGCAGATCCGATGAATGAGGATGACGCTCCGGAGAGCTTTATCTATCCTTTCAGTAATGTTGGAAGTGATACTTTGGAGATAAAGAGACTTGTCTCGACTTGTTCCTGTGCGACAGCCCGATGCAGCAGGAGAACAGTCGCTCCTGGCGAATCAGGAGAAATAATCGTGAGATACAATCCTGAAGGACATCCCGGGCGGTTCGAGAGGAAAGTCTTTGTCTATACTCAGGAAGGAAACGATCCTTCTGCTGTTTTGAGACTTTCTGTCAATGTAAGTTCCGGGGCGGACCTTTCGACGGAATGGCCGGTACAGATAGGAAACATACGTCTGAGAAGAGACAGTATATCATTTGAATCGGGAAGGAAGTCAGTAGAGAGAATGAGATTCATAAATCTGGATGTCAGATCCATTGATCTCGAATGTGAGGAAATGTTTCTTCCGGAGGGTATGACTTTCAGGACAGAACCTCAGGTCGTGGCTCCAGGTAAGGAGGGGGAGATTGTGATTTCATATACTCCTTCCGGTGACAGGATGAGAGAAGAAATGAAGATAATTCTTAAGAATACCGGTGTGCCGCCGAGCATATCTTCTATTAAAGTTACAATAAAGACAGTAAATAAATAAAACCGACATATGAACAGAATCAAGATTTTTAAGGCATTAGCGGTAATCGCTCTTTCTATGGCCGCAGTTTCGTGTGGAAAGACCGTACAGCAGGAGCCGGAAGAGGAGCAGCTTGAAGTGAATGCCCATACAATATCAGGCAAATGGCAGCTTGTGGAATGGAATGAGTCATCTCTGGCAGAAGGCACATATGTCTATCTGGATTTCGTGAGAAACGATATGACATATACGATGTATCAGAATATGGACAGCTTTACAGATGTGCCCCGTATACTGACAGGATCGTACTATATCGACCTTGATGTCGAACTGGGACCTGTAATCCGTGGCAACTATGACCATGATAACGGTGACTGGGCCCACAGATATATCGTCAAGAGTCTGACTGCCACAAAGATGGTCTGGGTGGCAAAGGATGACGATGCTTTCATTCAGAAATTCGAGAGAGTGGATTCTATTCCTGTGGCGGAGTAAGGAATCAGTCTTCCATCGGTTCGAGGAGAGGGGACTGTTCCGTAAAGTGACTGAGAACCCTGTCCGTGTATGTCTTTGTGACTGTAATAGGCGGGATCGCTTCGTTTTCAAGGTCCAGCACATATCCGTCGCTTTCCTTTCTGAGCATTCCGACCTTGCTGAGATTTACGATGTATTTTCTATGACACCTTATGAGAGAGCTTCCCTTGAAGCTCTCTTCTATTGTTTTGAGACGGCACCTGAGCATGTATTGCTTCAGTTCTCCCTTGCTGTCTGTATACCAGACCTTTATATAATTGTCATCTGATTCTATGTAGTAAAGGTTGTCAGGATTGAGTGAAAGTTTGAGGGCTCCGCTGTTATCGAACAGCGTTATCTTCTGGGTCTGGTTCTCTGCTTTTGCAGGCTCATCTGTGACAACGTTTTCATAGTTCATCAGCCTTATGGTGTTGTTCTTGTCTATGATTGCGAAGTACATGCCCGAGATCAGATAAGGCAGACCGAGGGCAATGGCAACATTACGTAACGCACGGGTGAAAACACTCCATTCGCTGTATTCCTGCTGTAAAGTGATGTCGGTGGTGAACCATGTGTAGAATCCGCTGATTGTAAGGATTTCTCCGGCACACCAGATGATATATGCCAGATAAGTCATCTCGTATACACTCTTGGACCTGTACATGAGCATACGGCTGCAGATGAGTATCAGGATCGAAATGGTGATGAATACCAGAGTCATGCTGAACATTGCGGAGTCTCCAAGTTCGAACCATGCGGTTTCTGAGAACGGAATATACAGGTTGAGGAATACCACTGCAAAGAGCACCGAAAACGTTACGGTACCGATGAGCTGGTATTTCCCTAAGAGATATCCTGGGAGCTTTTCGTTTAGAATCATTAACGGTTTATGGTTTTAATGTCCGCAAATGTAGAGAATTTACCTCAAATACCAAAATGGTGGTGTGGGATTTGAGATCCAGATTTCATCCTATGAAGGTAAGACGTTTTACTGTTAGTGAAAATTGTTTAAATTTGCATCTTGGATTGATAATAAGGAATTATATCTGTATATAGCATATGCACAAAAGAGTAGTAGTGACGGGAACAGGAGTCATATCTCCTGTTGGAAATGATGTCAAGACATATTGGCAAAATCTTCTTGGAGGAGTATGCGGAATTGATTTCATCAAGTCGATACAGACAGATGATCTTCCGGTAAAGATCGCTGGCGAGGTGAAGGATTTTGATCCCTCGGCTTATGAAATAGAAAATCCTTTTGTCAGAAAGCAGGATAAGTTTACCGTCTATGCGGTAGCCGCTGCATGGCAGGCAGTAAAGGAGTCCGGCCTTTGTGCGTCTGAGGAAGGCGGAAATGTCGATCCCTTCCGTTTCGGCGTTTATATAGGCTCAGGGATAGGTGGCTTGAATACTCTGGTACGAGAGTCGGAAAAGGTACTGAAGGAAGGTTACAAATGGGTTTCTCCTTTGTTCATTCCTACAATGATATCCAATATTGCAGCCGGAAACATAGCTATCCGTAACCATGCTTGCGGACCATGTCTTCCTGTCGTAACTGCATGTGCCACCTCTACTCATGCAATCGGTGAGGCCTATCGGGCTATCAGGCATGGATATGCAGATGCAATAATTGCAGGTGGTTCGGAGGCATGCATAACCCAGCTTGGCATTGCCGGATTTGCAAATGCAAAAGCACTCTCAAAGGCAGAAGACCCTAAGTACGCTTCTCTTCCGTTCAACAGAAACAGGGCTGGTTTCGTTATGTCGGAAGGTGCAGCCATGCTTGTACTGGAGGAATATGAGCATGCTCTAGCACGAGGGGCGGAAATAATTGCGGAGGTATGTGGATATGGCAACACATGTGATGCTTATCATGTCACAGCTCCGCGTCCTGACGGCAAGACCCAGGCTGCAGCTATCAGACAAGCTCTGGATGAAGCCGGCTATACTTCAGAAGATGTTCTGTATATAAATGCGCATGGAACAGGAACAGCGCTTAATGATGTGGCAGAGACTGCTGCATTCAAGCTTGCTTTTGGCGAAGATGCGTATAAGGCACATGTCAGTTCCATCAAAGGTGCGATAGGCCATCTTCTCGGTGCTGCAGGTGCAGCAGAAGCTGTGGCGGCAGTTCTCGCACTGAAGAACGGAGTCGTTCCTCCGACTATCAATCTGGATGATATCGATCCGGAATGCGATCTGGATTATACGCCGAATGTTCCGGTAGAGGCTCCTTTGACAATAGCGATCTCAGACTCACTTGGTTTCGGAGGTCATAACGGATGTCTGGCGTTCAGAAAATATTAAATTATCTTTTACGACGGGATTTTCTTATTCCTTTTACAGCCTGGACTGTCATTTCGTCGACCATGGACCTTTTCGCAGCCATGAAATCCAGAACTCCTGCTGCCAGCGGGAAGAGGGCAGTGACGGAGAAGGTCATGTCTTTCATATTGCTCAGTACATCGACAGCTATCCATCCCTGAAATCCGAAGGCGAGAAGACCAGCGATCATGCTTATGCGCGCCTGCAGAAAAAATGTCCTGAAGCTTGCAGCAGCAGCTATATGTGCTGTGATCAGCATGATCAGCAATACGAGATACGGCATTTTTTCTCTGTATGCAATCGTGACCTCAGCCCCTTCGGGTCCTATGATTGTCGCGAATATGCAGAAGAACATTGAAAATATGAGAGCGGTAGCTATACCGAGATAAAGTGTCTGAATTCTTTGCCACATAATAGTCTTGTATGATCTTGTCGGCACAAAAGTAGGAAATTCCGAATGAAAAAACTAAATTTGAGGGATTTTAAACAAGATAATTATGAGAATAGCAGAATCGGAACTTATAATCAATGGTGACGGATCGGTGTTCCATCTCCATCTCCGTCCTGAAGAACTTGCAGACAATGTGATACTTGTCGGTGATCCAGGTCGTGTCGACATGATTGCCGAGTATTTTGATGAAAAGGAATTCCGTCATGCCTCGCGCGAGTTCGTGTCTGTTACGGGCAAATATAAGGGAGTGCGTATGACAGCGCTTTCGACAGGTATCGGAACTGACAATATCGACATCGTCATGAATGAGCTTGATGCGTTGGCGAACATCGACTTTGAAACAAGAGAAGTCAAGCCCGAGCATCGTACTCTGAACATCCTCCGTATCGGAACTTCCGGAGCAATCCAGCCGGAGATACCTCTCGGCGGTTTCGTCTTCTCTCATATTTCTGTCGGATGTGACGGTCTTCTCAACTGGTATGCAGACAGGGATAAGATAGCAATGCTTGATATAGAAGAGGCTTTCAAGAAACATACAGACTGGAACTGTCATCTTCCGGATCCTTATTTTGTAAGGGCCGGTGAGAAGATGAGCGAAAAATTCCGTGACTGTACTTATCCGGGAATGACAATCGCGGCGTCCGGATTCTATGGTCCTCAGGGAAGAGTGCTCAGGATGCCGCTTGCTATGCCGGATATGGTAGACAGATTCGAAAGCTTCCGTTTCGATGGTCTTAAAGTCACCAATTTCGAGATGGAAGGATCTGCGATTGCCGGAATTGCAGCCCATCTCGGTCACAATGCAGGAACGGTATGCTGCATCATTGCGCACCGTCACCACAAGGCATCAAATCCTGACTACAAGCCTCAGGTCCGCAAGCTCATCGAGCTCTGTCTCGAAAAGCTCGCAGAATAGCAGATTCTATCTGCTGTATAACTCCTTACGGGACTGAGGTCCTGAACCCTTCCATACATCGGGGTCTGAAATCCAGGCCTCGATGATTCTTTTCTTGCCCTGGATAATGTTTTTCTCAAGGAAATCCAGCTGAAGGTCAAATGTCGTGTGCATGGATCCTGCGATCTCATGACCGTAATCCATGAAGTGGAACATGTTGTAGTCATATCCGAACTTCTGGAATCTCTTGACCAGTTTTCCGCCGCCGTAGAAACCGAGATTGAATACAGCTATCTGATTGTAAGGGACCAGCTTGTCCTTGGTTCCGTGGAGCATCATGGTCGGACATGGCTCGGTCTTGTATTTTACCTTTCCCTTCCTTGACAGAATCGCTCCGGAGAATGACATGACACCGGCATAGTTGAACCCTTCCGGAAGAACAGACGCCCATGACGTTCTGTTTGCTATCTCATACTCAGCCTGCATTACGCTGATTGCGCCTGCAGAAGAACCGCTGATTACGATATTGTCACGTGAAATCCCCAGCTGCTCTGCATTGTCCAGCATGAAGCATGTTGCACTGAAAAGGTCTTCCACAGCCATGTGGATGGCCTTATCCAACACGTTGACCTGAGCGATGCCTACCTTGTTCGTACCCTTCAGTCCAAGACGGTAATCGATGGAAATGACACGGTATCCGTTTTCCGTCAGCATACGGAACCATGAATTATAGCTCTGGTCGTCGCGTGTTCCCGAAATGAAACCGCCTCCGAACATGAATACGATCGCAGGCTTCTGCCTGCCCATGAAGGTCTTCTCGCTTCCGTCTGCCGGATCATATACATCCAGGAACAGGTCGCAGGTGTCTCTTTGGGCGTAAAGATAGGTCCCGTCGGGAGTCAGCAGTCCGTTTTGTGCTGATGCTGCAGTCGCGGCGGCAATCAATGCAAGAATAGTCAGTATCTTTCTCATTTCTTAATCCTTTTCATTTGTTATAAGCTTCTCGTCCGGTATGAGTCTCTTTATCGCCTTTATATGACCGAAGAATCGGAAAGCGATCACTCTGACTACTGTGTAGCAAGGGATGGCTATGATAAGTGACAAAGGACCTCCGATATGACCTACTATCAGCAAGACTATGAAGATCTCAAGAGGTTTCGACTTTATGCTGGTAGAATAGATCAAAGGCTGATAGACGAAGTTGTCTACAAGCTGGGTGAAGTAAAGTATTGCAACCAGAATAGCTGCAAATACCCAGAAATTCACATCCAGACCGATAGGGGAGACGCTGGTATATTTCAGGAGTATACTTAGTGTGGTTCCCAATATGATGCCGATGAAGGGACCTACATATGGAATCACGTTCAATATTCCCGTGAGTACGGCTATGCCTATCGAGGCATGCAGACCCAACCTGGCGATGAAAGCGAGACCCAGGAAGTTTATCAGTGCCACACCAATCATTTCCAGGATGACACCGATGAAATATCTTGATAGAAGATATCCGATGTCGGAAATAGCCTTTTCTGTGGTCTCTTCGTGCCTGTCAGGGACCAGGGCACATACGATCTGTGTGAAAAGTCCGTCATCCTTGATGAAGAAGAATCCGATGAAGACGACAGAGAACAGACCAATGGCCATATTTGTCACGAAGGTTGCTGCAGAGCCGAGTACCGAAGAGAACATGGATACATTGAGCAGTTTCTGCAGTTCGTTGAGTGCGGTTATCTCTATTCTGAAATCACTGCCAAGCTGAGGGAATGCCTGCCTGAGGAAGTCGTTGAATTCTGCCAGCGGGACAGCTATGCCGCGCGCAGCTGTCTCTATATTGACCATCGATATGTCCTTCAGGACGCCGGCAATGATAGGAATTACAGATGTTATCAAAGATATCAGCACGCTGAGCACTATTACTATCGACAGGGCGGCAAGTAACCAGTCAGGAGCCTTTTTCCCTTTTATCCGTATTTTCTGCAGGATTCCCATCAGAGGTTTGGCGACAAGTGACACTACAACTGCGATCAGAATGTATGTCAGCACGCTGCGGAAATACCAGCATAATGCGAATGCAATTGCAAGTCCTGCAGCTGCGAGAATGTATTTCGCAAGCTTGTCCGTATATCTTTCGTTCAGTTCCATAAGCGCGTTCTTATTCGTTCGGTTCCAAAGTTAGGCTTTTATTTTGTTTTCCCGTAGGATTGCTTCGTAAATGTCTTCCGGTTTTTCTGCCAGCAGCCACGGTGAATATGCCTCAAGTTCTTTCCTCGAACGGAAACCCCATGCAGCTCCTATCGTCCTGACTCCGGCATTGATTCCGGTCTGCATGTCGACATCGGAATCTCCGCAATAGACTGTCTCGTCGGCACTTATCCCTCCGATTTCATCGATTATTTCCTCAATTATCCCGGGGTCAGGTTTGATAGCTTTTCCGTTTCTTTGTCCCAGGACGCATCTGAAGCCATATCTGCCGAAGAAATGCTCCACCAGCTGTTCTGTTCCTTCCTGATATTTGTTTGATGCTACAGCAAACGATATTCCATTTTCAGCGAGAATGTCAAGGGTCGCAAGAATGCCTTCATATGGCTTTGTCCTGTCGCAAATGTGTTCCCTGTAATAAGGAACGAAGCAGCTGTGCATCTTTCTGACCATCTCCTCGTTCCTCATATCTTCAGGAAGGGCCTTGCGGAACAGGTTGAATATTCCGTGCCCGACCATGCCGTTGAATTCTTCCAGCTGACGTGCAGGACACCCGCATTCCTCCAGTGCATGGTTACATGCCTGAGCTATATCCTCTATGGTATCGAGCAAAGTACCGTCCAGGTCAAATATTGCAAGTTTTATCATATTTCCATTATTGTGCTGTTCTTTGGCACATCTGGTATTTACCTTTGCATCAGTAAGACAAATGAACCAATAAAATCATAAAGATATGAATACCGACCTCACACTCAGCTCAATGATCTCATCTGAAGACACTTATGTTACCTTGATGGATATCATCCGGGATATGGATCTCGAACTCATGGATATCAGCATCTGTTAGCTTTCTTTCCATTCTACAAGAATATCCTCCTTGTCCTTGGTGAGACTTACTCGCAGTTTTCCGTCGCTTCTCTTGCCGCCGAACATTCTTTCTGCGATTATCTGTTCGGACACAGGATCTTCGATATGCTTCTGGATGGCTCTCTTGAGCGGTCTTGCACCGTAGCTCGGGTCGTATCCGGCTTCTGCTACGAAACGTTTTGCCGCGGCAGTGACGACAAGTTCGAATCCGGCTTCCTTCACTCTGGCTTTGAGGCCTTTAAGCTCTATGTCTACAATCTTTTCCAGGTCGTCCTTGCCTAAAGAGTTGAAGAACACCTGCTCATCCACCCTGTTTATGAATTCAGGTGGAAAGGCTTTCTTCACGGCCTTTTCCACAACAGCCTTACGGTTGCCCTTGACGTTTCTGCTTGATGTGCTGAAACCCATTCCGTTTCCGTATTCCTCAAGTTCGCGGCTTCCTACATTGGAGGTCATTATCACTATAGTATTGCGGAAACTCACGGTTCTGCCAGTGCTGTCTGTAAGTCTTCCTTCGTCCATTACCTGAAGAAGGAGGTTGAACACGTCCGGATGTGCCTTTTCTATCTCATCAAGAAGGACAACGCAATAAGGCTTTCTCCTTACACGTTCGCTCAGCTGTCCTCCTTCCTCGAATCCTACATATCCCGGAGGGGCTCCGATCAGTCTTGAGACGTTGAATTTCTCCATGTACTCGCTCATGTCGAGTCTGATCATATTGTCTTCCGAATCAAAGAGATACTCTGCCAATGATTTTGCAAGCTGCGTCTTTCCCACTCCGGTCGGACCGAAGAACAGGAATGTGCCTATAGGCTTGCCAGGGTCCTTGATGCCGGCCCTGTTGCGCTGTATGGCCCGTACCACCTTTTCTATGGCGTCATCCTGACCGATGATTCTTTTCTGCAGAACCTCCCTCATCTTCATCAGACGGCTGCCTTCATTCTCGGCCACCCTGCCGGAAGGTATTCCTGTCATCTTCGAAATGATGTCTGCAACATCCTCGGCAGTTACCTGACCGGTCTTTTTAGGATTCTTCAGGCGCACTTTCGATCCTGCTTCGTCCATTGCATCAATAGCCTTGTCCGGAAGGCAGCGGTCAGTTATATATCTCTCCGACATTCTCACGCATGCTTCTATCGCTTCGTCAGTATAGACAACGTTGTGATGCTTCTCGTAGTTTGTCTTGAGACGGTGGAGGATAGAGATGGAATGTGGAATGTCTGTGTGTTCGACAACAATTTTCTGGAATCGCCTGTCGAGTGCCCCGTCCTTTTCCACGCTCTTCCTGAATTCG
>JAFVMQ010000009.1 GCA_017506825.1 Bacteroidales bacterium | reverse complement strand
TTCATCGTAGGCTACGACGGATCTCCCGAGAGCCTGATAAGGGACATGAGGGAGAACGCCTCGTCGGACGGAAGACAGGTATCTCTTAACAGGAGTTCAGATGCTCCCCTGCTCTCGAACATGGTCACCATGAATCAGGCGCTGTATCACATCGGAGACCGCAAGCACGGCATACTTGTGCTGTGTGAGGAGATCATGTCATACAGCGACATCACATACGTCGTCCTATCCATCGACAACCGCTCAGGCGTGAGCTACGAGACCAAGGACGCAACGTTCGTGATAGAGAGCAAGCGAAAGGGAAAGAGGACGGTACACTTCGAGAAGACCATCTTCCCCAACGGAAGACATGGCTCACTGTCAGTCAAGGCAGGAGGCACGGCGAAGATAGCGTACTCGTTCCCGAAGATGACACTGTCTGATGACCAGGTGCTGAAGATCTACCTCTATGAGGACAACGGTCAGAGGAACCTGGAGATGACAGTAAGTGCCAAGGACATCAACAGTTCCGGCAAAGGACGCAAATAAGAAACAGCCTTTGATTTCACGCTACTTCCTTGCGCTAGATCAAAGGCTGTAATTGTCTGTTCGCTAGACCTACCAACTGGCCCATGAACAGAGCTAATGAGGTCAAATAGAGCAAAAACATTCAAGTCATTCAGAATTCCTAATGCATTCTCTGAATGTATTCTTCAGCACGGCCCATCACATCCATACATGAGCCTTTCTTATAGGCTGTAAGCCATCCTATGAACTCAGACTCTATGAAGGTGACGATCCTTCCCTGCTTATAACAAGGGATCTCACCTCTAGAAGTCATCTTATAGACGCTGGACTTGGATTTGCCCAGCCATCTGCATACATCATCCACTGTAAGGATCTTGACATCATCCTTGGGCGTGATTGTCTTTACCAGATTGCTTACAGAGTCCACCTTACCTTGCAGAGTCTTGACCTCGGTAAGAAGAGACGAAACCAGTTCAGGCATGTCCTCAAAGGTCACTTTCTTATTACTTCCTTTCATTGTTCTTATGGTTATTTTTCAATCCTAATTCAAATAAAAACTTCTCCAGATGAGTCGTGGAATGGTATGGAAGATTCTCTATCGTAAACCCGTCATCAGATGAAGAATTTGCAAAACGGGTGAAGACTGAATTTATCGTCTGTTCTGCCGCGAAGAAATTCGGCAGCATCAGCTTCGCGAATCTTGCCGTCTGGAGCCTGTTCAAGAGTGCATACGGCGATAGGTTATAGAAGAAGACGGCACATTCATCCTTCCTGAGCGTCTTTCTAGGTATATAACGATTCCTGAGAATAGTATCCTTCGTCAAGGGTACGCAGTAGTTTTCCGCAAACTCCACCTCCGCGGGTCTAGTCCTGAATTTTCTCAATATCTGGGCTAATGAATCAATCTGGCTTTCATCCAGATATTCACCCAGACATCCGGTTATGTAAACCTTGAGTCCTGCAAATATCAACGTCTCCTTTTCATCGAAGGTATATGTGTACATCGTTTCCATATTGATAATTTTCTTTAACAAAGTTAATAATTTTATTTAACAACACAACAACTAAAGGAAAACATCAGATAATATTTGCAAAGAATCTTAAACACAAAGGCAAACAGTATCTGAATTCAGTAAGAATACACCTTATTTAATCACAATCGATTCGGCAGCCTCTCTACGCTTATGATCGACCAGATGCATGTATATCTCTGTAGTCTTGACATGGGAGTGAGTAAGCTGCTTGGAAACGGTATAGATATCGACTCCATTTGCAACCATAAGGGTAGCATTTGTATGACGGAAGCAATGGAAGGAGATGTGCTTGTGGATATGGGCTTCCTCTAGCCACTTCTTGAGAGGATAGTTGACCATGGAGCTGGAGAAGCCCTCAAATACGGGTCCTGATTCCTTACGCTCTCCGCAGAAGGAGAGAGCCTGTTCACTGATGAATATCGTCTCCTCCATGTCAGTCTTCTGTATTCGCTTTCTTATGCACGGCTTGCCATCAGGAGCCACACAGATCTCACTCCAGTCCAAAGACTTGATATCAGAGAACCTCAGTCCGGTCAGTATCGAGAAGAGCGAGGCACGCTTGAGGACTTCATGCATGCATTCAGCCTTGCATAGGCGCTTCACCTCTTCAACAGTGAGGTATTCCCTTCTTGACTTCTTTGTCGGAATCGTATCCAGATAGTCGCTGATATTCTCCCTGATGCATTTTCCTTTGTAAGCCTTCTTCATGACTGCCCTGAAAATCACGAAGTACTTGGAAGCAGTGTTCTGCGAGAGTTTCTTTTTAGAAGCTACTCCTCCACACATCGCTTTAGTCAGAAGCCATTCCTTATAATCCTCTGCCAACTTCACGCTCAGATTCTCAAACCTGCATTTACCGTTCATGAATGTCGAAAAAGTCTTCAGGGCCATCATCCAGCTGTGGTGTTTGGTAAGGGCAAGCTTTTCGAAGAATTCAAGAAAGTCACATTTGCCGAATGATTCCTCGAAGAATCCAAGATCCTTGCTCATGATAGAAATGCTCCTCTTGCATCTGATGGCTTCAGCAAGCTTAAGAGTCTCCTCATTATAATTCTGCTCGACCATATTCTTCGGATGCTCATATATGAACATCTTAAGGGATTCATGCCTCTTTGTCTTTCTTGTCAAAGGATTGAACAGAGCCGGATAATAATCCAGGTAAAGGTTAAGTCTCCCCTTAGTTCCTTTACGTTTTCTTAGATAAACTGATGTCATATTGAATTTTTCTGCAATAATATGATTTTCGTTAAATATAATTATGATTTCATAAAACATTAGAGCATTATTAGAGTGGGATTATATTTTAGTGGAGTTTGCCACTCGTTAATAAGGCATCGAATGCATCCTTTTCAATATAGATTCTTCCTCCTCGGGAAATCTTGGGAAGATAAAGCCTTTGGACCAGTTTTGATGCGGCTCGTTTGCTAATTAAAAGCACCTCAGAAATATAGTCTGTAGTGTAATACTTATCTGTATCTAAAAGGTATCCCAAGAGGTCATCGATATGGGTCTGTGAATAATATGTATATCCTCCTTCCTTCTTCTTCGGCACCTGGTTACGATAGAGTATACCGTGCAGCGTAGGTTTAAGAATATTGTACTTCATGATTATATCGTCAACAGAGTACCACGACGTTATATCAGGATGTCTTTCTCTAAGACGTTTCTTGACAAGCTTATCCACGTCCTTCTTCAAGTAGAACCTCGTGTTCCTGTATTTCACAAACGGCAGATTGCTGCGCCTGAGATAATGCTGCATCACATTAAGAGCTACACCATACTCCTGCGCCGCTTCCGGAATTGTGATTCTGTCACCCTGGAAGACCGGACTGACTGTCTTATCAGGTACCTCGATCTTTTTCTTGGTTTTAACCCGCAGGGATACTTCAGAGAGGAGAATCTCCTTTAGGGAGGAACGTTCTATCAGAGTGACACCCGGCATCTGCTTTGTCTTGATTATTCCTTGAGATATATACCTGTAAAGTGTTCTGCGACTTATTCCTAGATAAGCAGCTGCAGAATCAGGTCTGAGCAGTTCAGAATCAGCAGGAGCATTGAGCTCCCGAACTGCAACCTTCTGGTATATGGATTCTGCCGTTATCTTGCCTTGATCCTCAGACACTTTTTCACGAATCCTGTATGCCTTTGCGCAGCTGCTGCAGCAGAACATAGTGGTTATCTTCATGGCATCGAAGTCACGTCCGCAGTTGGCACAGGCTTTTACGATTTTCAGCTGCCGGCGTGGCAAGTTTGAATCAACAATTTTTTGAACATAGTTTTCACGCCTTTTGATATCTTTCAGACCCTCATTTTTTGACTTCCTGTAAATCTTGCCACACTTTGGAGAGCAGTATATGGTGTTGGTCTTCTTCGCGGTAAAAGGCTTATGACAGTTAGGGCATACCTTATTGTATATAACCTCATTCAGGGTCTTACTATCTCCCTGTATATCAAGGGCATG
>JAFVMQ010000092.1 GCA_017506825.1 Bacteroidales bacterium | reverse complement strand
GTACCTACGCCTGACACACGGGCAAGAGGAGTTGCCACCTTTTCGTCAAGTATCTTATCCAAAGCCTGATAGCTCTGATCTGCTGTCGCTGCCATGATCATGATAGGCATGTCATCTGCGCTGAACTTGAAGATGATAGGAAGTGAGGCACCGTCAGGAAGTACGGAATTGACCATGTCGAGCTTGTCACGGACATCATTTGTCGCAACGTCAATATCCACACCTTCAATGAATTCCAAAGTAATGAGCGAGATGTTTTCCTTTGACGTAGAAGTCATGTCCTTAAGGTCGCTCACACCATTCAGGGAGTTCTCGAGGACCTTGGTAAGGTTGGTCTCGATATCCTCCGCACTGGCTCCCGGATACGAAGACATGACCATGACCACATTCGCATCGAACTTAGGGAACCTGTCCAAAGATATGTTAATCAGCGAGAATACACCGAAGATCGCCATCGCTATGAAGATAAGCGAGGTGGTCACCGGGTTATTGACCGCTTTTCTGTATATACTCATATTTTACTGCTCGTTAACTGTTACCTTGACACCATCCTTAAGGCGGATCTGACCACCTGTAACGATCTTATCACCATCAGAAAGACCTTCGAGAACCTCATATTCTTTTCCCATACGGCGACCAAGCACGATCTTCCTGTATTCTACTGTACCGTCTGCATTAAGGACATATACGAATCTCTCGCCAGATCCCTGCTGCTTCACTACCGCAACATCAGGAATTACGACGTTGCTGTTGGCTCCGAAGTCGATCTTAACCCTCGCAAACATTCCCGGACGAAGGGTTGAATAGTTGTTGGCTACCACGACCTCAACATTGAAGGTACGGGTGGTCGGGTCGATTGTCGGATATATCTTCTCTATCTTTCCATAGAATGTAATCTCAGGAAGAGCATCCGCGACAATCTCCACAGAATCTCCTTTCTTTACTTTTGTGTATTCTGACTCTGAAATTGCGACCAGAATCTTCACAGGCTTGATCTGCTCTACCACATAGATCGGAGCACTCATGGCAAACATATCGCCTGCATCGTAGTTTCTTGCTGTAACTACTCCGTCTACCGGGCTGCGGAGGATAGTATTCTCGACCAGGTTCTCCACCTGAGTCTTCGCTATGTTGTATGACATCTCGACAGCATCATAATCAGACTTTGAAATACCGCCTGCGTCATACAGAGCCTTGAGGCGCTGGAGCTCGACTTCCTGGTTGGCAAGCTGGAGCTGAGCCTGCAGAAGCTGACTCTTATCCATCTCGGCAAGTACCTGACCTTTTTTTACATTATCACCTATTTCTACATTTATCTTGGTTATGCGGCCTGCCATCTGAGGAGCGATATTGTTCTTAACATAAGCCTGCACTGTAGAAGTATATGTAGCTGTCTGAGGAACTTCTCTTACAAACACCTTTTCTACAGAGACTACAGGAGTCATATCGACTGCTGCTTCTGTCGTGCCGGCAACTTTCTTCGAGTCATTGCCGCATGATACGGCTGCCACAAGTGCAGCTGCAAGACACATTGTTGTGAAAATAGTTTTCATATCTATACTTTTATTCATTTCAAATTACATGACCCTATACCGGGGTTGAAGTCTTATTGGGCAATGAAATCCTGTCCGAGAGTCTGCTCAAGCTGCGACTTTGCTGTCAGGAAGTTATAAATGGCCTGTGACTCTGAAAGCCTTGACTGGGTCAGAGCAAGCTGTGCATCATTGAGTTCGATGAGAGTGCTTCCGCCGACCTTGTATGAAGCCTCGGTTATATCATAGCCCTTCTGCGCAGAAGCAACAGCATCCTGAGCGGCGTAATAGCTCTTCATGTTTGTCTCCATTGTATTGAGACTCTGACGGATAGCTATCTTAAGCTGGCGTTCTGTATTAGTGGTCTGAAGCTGAACCTGGTCATACTGGTTCTTCGCCTGACGGATCTGGTTATAGCGCTTTCCTCCTGCGAAGATAGGGATGTTGAGACTGAGGGCTACGAATGAGTGAGGAGTCCACCTGTACTCACTGAAGTTGAAGTCATTTGTCATCGCATTGAGACTGAAATTGAATGCAACTGCAAGAGACGGAAGAGTTGCATACTGCTGAAGCTTTATTGTCTGGGCAAGCATTTCTGCCTGAATGGCAAGCTGCTTCATTGTTGTGTTCCTGTCAAGAGATATGCTGTCATGCTGGTGGACATCATAGAACATGTGCTCTGCATGGTCGGAAAGCCTGCCGGCTACGTCGATATTCATGTCCAGATCGACTCCAAGCACTGCCTTCAGCTGCCACAAGGCAAGGATAACGGAACTTTCTGCATTGTACACATTAGGGATTGCGCTTGCAACAGTAGTCTTTGCGCGGACAAGTTCCATCTCGGAAGCCTTCTGCGCATCATATTTCCTTTGTGTCTCGGAAAGGTTCTGAAGAGCATTGTCATAGACCTGCTTATAGACTTCAAACGCCTCCTTTGCAAAAAGTGTCGCATAGAAAGCATTCTTTACCTGAGTCACCATATCAAGGCGCGATGACCTTGCCTTCTCGACTGCAAGTTCAACATCAAGTCCTGAAAGCTTGAGACTCTGCCATAGCTGCGCATTAACCAACGGCATCGATGCTGAAACTCCTGCACTCCAATTGTTCCAGCGTCCGACCTCGAATCCTCCTCCGTTTGACGAAGATCCTGCATCAGAGCCGGATCCTTCACCCTGAGAACCGTCAGGTATCTCTGTTCCGTCCGGAAGAGACGGTTTTCCATCTTCCGACCCGGCGCCCGGCATTCCTCCTGCGAGCGAACTCATATCAAAATCCATATACATCACCTGCTTCTTGATGGTTCTCTGGAAAGAACCTGACGCATCGATCTGCGGGAACAAAGAAGCATATGTACCTTTCTTGGCATAACCGGTCCTTGTAATCTCCATATCAGCGACCTTTACCGCCACATTTTCGCTCAAGCCGATTTCGAGCGCCTGTTCCAAAGTAATCACTACAGGTGCGTCTGCCGACTGCGCGGACTCCAGAATACTTTGGACCGGAGTCTGCTCAGGCACGATTTCTGACCTATACTGCGCAAAAGCAGAAAAGGCAGAAGACAGAATACCTGCAACGATAGCTGTTATTACTGTCAATTTCTTCATCTTATTTTATTACTACACTGTTTTTCAAGGCGCATATTTGCTGCAAAAATCAAGCCACTCGCACCTGTTTTCCCATTAGAACAAAGACGTTTATGGCCTGTATCTCACATTATATGTCCAACCACTCATATTCTCCTCCCCAGATTTCGAGAAATCTCATGAAATCGCCATTGGAGAGCACTACGCTTGCCGTATTGTCACAAGGATGGAAACTTACTCTCTCTGCGCTCTGAAGCTCTCTGTCCAGGAAGAGTTTCACCCTGTGTCCGTTAGGGAAATGTTCCTTTGTCAGCTCTTTCGACAGAGGGTCATGCATCAGTCCCAGAGGAGACACCGACCCCGGGAGCAGACCCAGGCAACGCTCCATGCGCTCTGCCGATGCGAATGAAAGCTTTCCCTGTTTCAGCATGTGTTCAAGCGAGTGGATCTGCATCTCCTTATGGCACTCGAAGACCACCAGGTAGTGTCTGTTGCCTTTATGATTCCTGAAGAAGAGATTCTTGCAATGAGTAGAGTCTATCTCCTTCCAATACTCAAGCGCGAGCTCGATGGTCGGCAACGGCGGATGCGTATGAAGCTCATATGAGAGGCCATTTTCATCAAGAAAGCACAGAACCTCGTCTATCTTTTGGTTTCCTGTCATTTGCTGAGGCTTTTAGCATAATGCGTCGGCTCGGCCTTCTTCTTCTGCGGATGCACTATCATCGCAGGCTGCTTCTTGATATGGCTGTAAATGAGGAAGCCGATTCCGAGAAGAACGAACGGAATGCTTAGCAGCTGTCCCATGTTAAGGAGCATGTCCTGTTCGAATCCGACCTGAGGCTCCTTGATGAACTCGATCAGGAAACGCATTCCGAAACAGCCGATGAAGAATGTTCCTATGAAGAATCCTCTGTGGAGCTTAGGCAGCCTGTACTTGTACATCAGTATCTGGAATACTCCCAGAAGGAAATAGCTGAGAGCTTCATAAAGCTGGGTCGGATGCTTAGGCTCGGTCTCACCTCGGAGTTCGAAGACAAAGCCCCAAGGAAGGTTTGTCACATCGCCGTAAATCTCCGAATTGAAAAGGTTGCCGAGACGGATGAATGTTGCCGCAAAGCATACAGCGATTGCGAGGTGGTCCAGTATCCAGACAAAATCGAAGTCATATTTCCTGCCGTAATGCTTTGCAAACCACCACATTGCAATAAACAAGGCGATTGTGCCGCCGTGGCTGGCAAGTCCTCCTTTCCACGGCATGAAAATCTCCCAGAAACCTTGCCAGCTGCCAAGATAGTAGTCCGGCTGGTAGAAGAGGCAATGTCCGAGGCGGGCACCTACGATGGTACCGATAAGAAGTGTATAGAGAAGCGGATCCAGCAATGTTTCCGGAACGCCTTCCCTTCTGAAGAATCCTCTGAAAATGAACCATCCGAGAATGAATCCCGAAATGAAAAGCAGCGAGTACCACCTTACCGAAAAGGCTCCGATGCTGAAAAGCTCCGGACTCACATGCCAGTTTATCACCAATGTCTCGAACATAATCTTCTGTTTTAAGTCTGCAAAGATAGCAATTAGACGGGCATTACTGACAAAAACTACAAAAAAAGAGGCCGATGAACATTCATCGACCTCCGTATTATCATTTCTGATGATTACTTGCGGATTGCAGCGATACCTGGGAGCTCCTTGCCCTCAAGGTACTCGAGCATTGCGCCACCACCTGTAGAAACGTAGCTTACCTTGTCAGCATAACCCATCTGAGTCACAGCTGCAACCGAGTCACCACCACCTACGAGAGTGAATGCACCATTCTCTGCAGTAGCCTTTGCAAGAATCTCAGCGATACGGTTTGTACCCTTTGCGAATGCAGGAATCTCGAATACGCCTACAGGACCGTTCCAGAGGATGGTCTTTGAGTTCATGAGAACCTCCTCCCACATAGCGAGAGTGCTTGGAGCTGCATCCATACCTTCCCAACCGTCAGGAATCTCTGAGTT
>JAFVMQ010000091.1 GCA_017506825.1 Bacteroidales bacterium | reverse complement strand
CACAATTATGAATGCTGCTCCTCCGTTTTCTCCTACAAGATAAGGAAAACGCCAGAGATTACCGAGTCCTACTGCTGAACCAGCCATCGCTACAAGTGCGCCGAAACGGCTGCCAAAACTATCTCTTTTCATATCAATAACTTATATTAAATCACCTGCGCCATATGACACAGGAGATTTATTGTATTTTGTTGATTATCAATTTATTTACAAATTACGCAGGTATTCTACGAATTCGAAGTTGTAACCGGTTTCTTCATCGTGGAACATTTCAGAACGATGTTCCACAGTCCAGATATCCGGATCTATCGGAGGAAAGAAGGTATCCGCACCTTCTATTACCGTATGTACATGGGTTACGATGAGCCGGTCGGCATCGGATAAGGCTTGGGCATATATCTGGCCGCCTCCGATTATAAAGCAGCGGGGATCCCCGATCAGGTTGGGGATGACTGTGTCCGTCATTGCCGGCTTGACCGGCAATCGCTGAGAAGCAACTGCATATGCCTCTTCGAGTGATGGAACGACAACAACGCCTTCAGGAGCATCAAAACCGCGGGAAACGACGATATTGGTGCGTTTCGGGAGCGGTCTGCCGATGGATTCGAAAGTTCTTCGTCCCATGATGACCGGACAGCCCGAAGTTGTCCTCTTGAAGAACTTCAGGTCTTCAGAAATATGCCATAGGAGTGCATTATCCTTGCCTATGGCATTATTGTCCGCTATCGCTACTATTATGCATTTTTCCATGATCATACTGCTACCGGAGCCGGGATTCTTGGGTATGGATCATAATCCACAAGCTCGAAGTCTTCATACTTGAAGTCAAAGATATCCTTGACTTCAGGATTTATCTTCATTTTCGGCAACTTGCGAGGCTCGCGACTGAGCTGGAGGGCAACCTGTTCGAAATGATTCGTATAGATATGAGTGTCACCTGTAGTATGGATGAATTCTCCCGGCTGAAGACCGCATACCTGAGCTATCATCATGGTCAGAAGAGCATAGGAAGCGATATTGAATGGTACACCAAGAAACACATCCGCACTGCGCTGATAGAGCTGGCATGAGAGCTTTCCATCAGCAACATAGAACTGGAAGAGGGAATGACATGGCGGAAGAGCCATCTTCTCCACTTCTGCCACATTCCATGCAGACACTATCATTCTACGCGAATCAGGGCTGTTCTTTATCTGATTTATCACATTGGAAAGCTGGTCAATGGTCCCTCCTTCAGGAGTCGGCCAACTTCTCCACTGGTGACCGTACACAGGACCCAGATCACCGTTCTCATCTGCCCATTCATCCCAGATCGTAACACCGTGGTCCTGGAGATATTTTACATTAGTATCTCCAGCTATGAACCATAGAAGTTCATAAATGATGGATTTAAGGTGGACTTTCTTGGTTGTGAGAAGAGGGAAACCTTCGCTGAGATCATAACGCATCTGGTAACCGAAAACGCTTTGCGTTCCGGTACCTGTGCGGTCTGACTTCATGATTCCGTTTTCGCGGATATGGCGGAGTAGGTCTAAATACTGTTTCATAATTTATCGTATGCCGAAAGCGTAGATTATAGCCTGCTCGTAGATTTCACCGGGACGGAGAACGCAATTCGGATAATCAGCCTTGTTCGGTGCATCAGGATAGTTCTGACATTCGATGGCGATACCTTCATTGTTTTCGTATATATGTCCGTTCTTTCCTGCAGGAGATCCTGAAAGCCAGTTTCCTGTATATACCTGAACTCCAGGCTGGGTTGTGAATATATTGAGGGTACGTCCGCTTTCAGGAGCATACAGTTCGCAGCAGAACTGCAGCTGACCAGGCTCAGCACCGTCAATTACCCAGCAATGGTCATATCCAGAACCTATCCTGAGGGCTTCGAAATCCGCTCTGATATCCTGTCCGACCGGCTTTTCGTTTACGAAATCCATCGGAGTACCGGCTACAGGAGCACTTTCTCCGAGAGGTATCTGTGTTTCATCGGTAGGAAGATACTCCGAACAGTTCATACGGAGGGTATGTCCCAGAATATTTCCGTTGCCTTCGCCATTGAGGTTGAAATAAGCGTGGTTGGTAAGGTTGATGACAGTCGGAGCATCCGATTCTGCTGTGTAAGTCATTCTGAGTTCACATTCGTCTGTCCACTCGTAACGTACTACAGCCTTCAATGCTCCAGGATATCCTTGTTCACCATCCTCGGAATAATACATGAACTCTATTCCTCCCTCATTCTCACGACTTTCCCAAACCTTGTTCTGGAAACCGTCCGGACCACCGTGGAGGTGGTTCGGACCGTTGTTTACAGGTAGAGTATATTCATTTCCGTCAAGAGAGAACTTTCCGAGAGCAACACGGTTTGCGTATCTTCCAGGGGTTTTTCCCAGGCACGGACCATCACCGAAATAGCTGATAGGATCAGCATAGCCGAGAGCTACATCTGCAAGATTTCCATCCTTGTCAGGTACAACGACGGAAACGATAGCGGCACCAATGTCTGCGAGCTGCACATAAGCACCTTTTGAATTGGTCAAAGTATAGAGATTTATCTCTTTTCCGCAGGCTGTCCTGCCCCAAAGTTCTTTTCTGACTTCCATGATGACAATAGTTTTATTTCAGCTTCTTAAGAATATTGCTGAGGTTAACTTCCTTAGAGATGATTGCGTGGAGATCTTCGATCTTTACACGCTCCTGCTGCATAGTGTCACGATGACGGATGGTTACACAGCGGTCGTTAAGAGAATCATGGTCGATTGTAACGCAGAATGGAGTTCCGATTGCGTCCTGACGACGGTATCTCTTTCCGATAGAATCCTTCTCGTCATACTGGCAGTTGAAGTCATATTTGAGTTCATCCATGATCTCTCTTGCGAGTTCAGGAAGACCGTCCTTCTTGATAAGAGGAAGCACTGCCACCTTGACAGGAGCAAGAGGAGCTGGGATGCTGAGAACTACGCGGCTCTCACCGTTCTCGAGCTGCTCTTCCTTATATGAATTCGAGAGGACAGCGAGGAACATACGGTCAACTCCGATCGAAGTCTCAACAACATAAGGTACATAGTTTTCTCCGAGCTCAGGATCGAAGTACTGGATCTTCTTTCCAGAGAACTTCTGATGGTTTCCAAGGTCGAAATCAGTACGTGAGTGGATTCCTTCAAGCTCCTTGAAGCCGAATGGGAAGCGGAATTCGATATCAGTAGCGGCATTTGCATAGTGTGCAAGCTTGTCATGGTCATGGAAACGATAGTTTTCGTCACCCATTCCAAGAGCCTTGTGCCATGCCATACGGTTCTCCTTCCACTTTGCAAACCAGTCGAGTTCGGTACCTGGCTTGATGAAGAACTGCATCTCCATCTGCTCGAACTCTCTCATACGGAAGATGAACTGACGTGCTACGATCTCATTTCTGAACGCCTTACCGATCTGGGCGATACCGAAAGGAATCTTCATACGACCTGTCTTCTGAACGTTGAGGTAGTTCACAAAGATACCCTGTGCTGTCTCCGGACGGAGATAGATGATA
The DNA here is from genome assembly GCA_017506825.1 of Bacteroidales bacterium. Classification (GTDB taxonomy): domain Bacteria; phylum Bacteroidota; class Bacteroidia; order Bacteroidales; family UBA932; genus Cryptobacteroides. Next base: position 7,553 of record JAFVMQ010000091.1, on the reverse strand, counting down.
TTTGATTCACCGGAAACGCTTCCGAGCTGTGTCGAGAACATGAGGTTGAACTGACGTACGTCTGTCCAGTTCTTTGTACCTGAAATAGGGCACACAATCTCACAATCAAGGATAATCTGACGAAGACCCTCAAGGTCGTTTGCATTAAGGGCATCAGCCATTCTCTTCTTTACTTCATCAATCTTAGCCTGATTACGGAGAACATTAGGATTTGTTGAAAGGAACTGCTCTTCATTGAAAGCTTCTCCGAACTTTCTCTTTCCTTTCTCTACATCCTTTGCAATCTTATCCTCAAGCTTGCCGATATAATCCTCGATAAGAACGTCTGCACGATATCTCTTCTTTGAATCCTTATTGTCGATAAGAGGATCATTGAATGCTCCCACGTGACCTGAAGCCTCCCAGATCTTAGGGTGCATGAAGATAGCTGAATCAATACCCACAATATTTTCATTGAGTCTTGTCATAGCCTCCCACCAATATCTCTTGATATTGCTTTTGAGTTCTGAACCAAGCTGACCGTAATCATAAACGGCTCCGAGACCATCATAAATCTCGCTTGAAGGGAAAATGAAACCGTACTCTTTGCAATGAGCTACGAGAATCTTAAAAAGTTCTTCCTGTGTCATAATAGTATTATAGTTTAATATTGTCATTTCTTTTCGGGATCCCTGATCAAGTCGAGGATGACGTCATTGCCGGCCTGACCGGCAATCTCCATCAATGGTATCATCACGAAATCCCTCTCGTACATCAGTTTATGCGGAACAGTAAGTTCCTCACAATCAATCTTATCTTCTCCAAAGAGGAGAATATCTATATCAATCGGTCTGTCCTTGTATACCCTCTTTCCTGCCTCATCAAACAACGGAGCAGAAGTTCGTCCCATCCTTCTCTCTATATCCTTGCATATCTCCAGAACCATCAAAGCTTCAGCTTCAGGATTATATCCTTTCCTCAGATGAAGTTCATACATAACTGCAGCATTGAGGAATCTTTCCTCTGATTCAAATCCCCAAGGCTCAGTCTCAATAAACGATGAAACCCTGCTGTAAGGTATTCCAAGCTCAATATTCAAAAGACTTAATGAGTCTTCAAGGTTCTTTTTCCTGTCTCCCTGGTTTGTTCCAAGCGACAGATATAGTTCAACTTTTACATGATCATCCTTTCTTCCCGAATCACTCCCCTCTTCTGACCTTCAGTCGTCAAGTCCAAGCTCCACCAAAGCTTCCTCTGACATCCTGCTCTTATCCCAGACAGGTTCAAAAACGAGATCTATCCTTACACTTACAACACCCGGAACATCCTCTATTGCAGTTTTTACCTGATCCACAACATAATCTGCCATAGGACAGTTGGGAGCCGTAAGAGTCATCTGGATATAGACATTGTGGTCATCATCGACCCTGACTTCATAAATCAGTCCGAGATCATATACATTGACAGGTATCTCAGGATCATAAACCTGCCTGAGAGCCATAATTATATCTCTTTCAAGTCTCATCTTTCTTTCCTTATCTTCTTCTGCCACTTCTGCAGACTTCTTTTTTATCCAATCACTAATTCCCATAAGCGATCTCCCTTATCTTAGCTATCATAGACACCAGTCCGTTGGCTCTTGTGGGAGAAAGGTTTTCTTTCAGACCAATCTTCTCAACTACGGAAAAGTCCGACGAAAGTATCTCCTGAGCAGTTCTGCCTGAATACAGACCGATAAGTAAGGAAATAATACCCTTTGTTATGATCGCATCACTGTCTGCATTGAAGATTATCTTACCATCTTCAACTCTGTAATCAAGCCATACCCTGGACTGACATCCCTTGATAAGTTTATCATCGGTCTTTGATGACTCCGGATAATCCTTCAGGGCTTTTCCAAGCTCGATCAGATACTCATATTTATCAAGCCATTCCTCATACATCGAGAATTCCTCGATTATGGCATTTTCTGCTTCCTGTAAACTCATGATAACATTTCTATGGCCTTATCAAGGCATTTTACAAAATATTCAGCTTCTTCCATCGTATTATACGGAGCAAGCGAAACTCTAAGCATTCCGGTAACTCCAAAACGTGTCATAAGAGGCTCTGCACACATCTGACCTGACCTCACAGCAATACCCATCTTATCAAGAATCAAAGCAAGATCTTCATGATGCACACCTTCGACTGTAAACGAGAACAAAGGAATCTTATCTTCATTTGTTCCACGAGGAACCCCATAAAGATGTATTCTTGAATTAGATATCAACTCTGATAGAAGATAATCCCTGATTCTATTGTTATAGTTTATTAACTCATTATCATTCAATAAGTTAATAAACTCTATCGCTGGTTTTAACGTTGCAGCAGAAGCAAAATTCTGAGTTCCGGCCTCAAATTTCATCGGAAGAGGCGCGTATGTAGTCTCTTCAAAAGACACCGTTCCTACCATTTCTCCACCACCCATATAAGGAGGCATCTCATCAAGCCATTTCTTCTTTCCGTACAAGACACCGGTACCGGTAGCAGCATAAAGCTTGTGTCCCGAAAATACATAGAAATCGCAATCAAGATCCTGCACGTCTACCTTGCAATGCACTGCTCCCTGAGCTCCATCCACCAATACAGGAATTCCCCTCAGATGGCATTTTTCTATAATCTCCCTTACAGGATTTATAATACCAAGCACATTTGAAATATGCGTAACAGCGACTATCTTCGTCCGGTTTGATAATATTTCATCAAGCTTATCTATCTGAAGATAACCTGAATCATCTACCGGAAGAACCTTCAACGAAGCTCCTCTTCTCTTGCACATCAACTGCCACGGAACGATATTGGAATGATGTTCCGCCTCAGTAACAACAACTTCATCCCCTTCACATACAAATCTTTCTCCGAAACTGTACGCCACAAGATTCACAGAAGCTGTCGTTCCGCTTGTAAAGATTATTTCCTGACGGGAATCTGCATTAAGAAAATCCTTGACCGTATCTCTTGCAGCTTCATATGCCTGGGTAGCCTCGTCCGCGAGTCTATGAACTGCTCTATGGATATTGGCATTGGACTCTGAAGTGATCCTGTTCCACATTTCTATCACACTCTGAGGCCTCTGACTGGTAGCAGCGTTGTCAAAGTACACAAGTTCCTTCCCGTACACCTTCCTTGAAAGTACAGGAAAAAGACTTCTTATTTCCTCAATTATTGCCATATAATCTCCTTACACGCGCGCATACACGCAATAAGCCTGCAAATTTAGCAATTTTACTCTTTCTTTTACAGAATTTTAGATATTTTTGTCTTCGGATTCCCGATCAAGTCGGGAATAACAGAAAACCAACATCAGGAATGAGAGAAAAACGTCATAGCCGGCTTGACCGGCTATCTCATAAAAACAAATTACAATGATAGACTACATCAAAGGCAGTTTGGCAGAAATAACACCGACCGAAATGGTTCTGGAATGTTATGGCATAGGGTATAAAATCCTTATTTCATTACAGACATATGAGGCTTTGAACGGAAAATCAGAAACCAAAGTCTATATCCATCATTACCTGAGAGAGGATGAAGAACTGTATTACGGCTTTGCTACAAAAGACGAAAGAGAATTATTCAGACTGCTTATCGGAGTTTCCGGAATAGGAGCTTCAACAGCCAGAATGATGCTTTCTTCATTAACTTCCGATGAAATAAGAAATGCTATTCTTTCTGAAGATATAAATAAGATAAAAAGTATAAAAGGAATCGGTCTGAAGAGCGCTCAGAGACTGATTCTGGAGTTAAAGGATAAGGTTGTTAAAGGAGGAGGATCTGATAATTCAATCCTGTTCAATACAGTTGCCAGCGGAGCAGCTGAGGAAGCTTTAACCGCTTTGGTAATGCTCGGCTTCACAAAAGCAAATGTAAATAAAGCTATATCAGCAGTACTCAAAGAAAGCCCAGGAGCAACACTGGAAGAGATTATAAAATTATCATTAAAGAGACTATAAGAAAAAAGAGTTCCACGTGGAACTCTTTTTTCTTTTTATCTACCAAAATATACTAATAAGACTGATATATCAGCCGGAGAAACTCCTGATATTCGGGAAGCCTGAGCTATTGTCCGTGGTGAGTATTTCTTCAACTTCTGTCTGCATTCTATAGAAAGACTCTCTACCTTATCGAAATCAAATCCCTCGGGTATATAAAGATTCTCCAATCTCATTATCTTATCTGCCATCTGCTGCTCTCTCTGGATATATCCTTTATACTTTATCGATATTTCTGAAGAATCAAGGAGCTCCCTCTTGTAATTAGCCTCTATCTTATTGTTTATAAACTCTTTATCAAGCATGGATACAGGATATTCTGTATTGAATTTCAATACAGAAGCAGCATCTTGATATGATCCGGACAAATAATCTTCATTAATCATATCATCCACAGAAGAACGGCTTCCGAACTTAATCAGATCATAATAAGTTTTGCCTTCCTTCATAAGCGAATTTACAGGAGAAGTAAATTCATCACTTAAATTAATATTATATTTAGAAAAAGTTCCACGTGGAACTAAATCTAAAATTTCTGATAATTTAGTTTGAGGGCGCGAAATAAGTTCGGATATTTTCTTCCTATTCGGTATTTCTGAAGTAGCTACACTGGATAAATACTCGTTTACATATTCAGGTTTAATAGACGCTTCTTCAAAAAAAGTATTGAATCTATGCACTGAATCATATTTTCTCATAGTATAATCATATCTGAACCTGTCTGCCAAGCCAGCATCGTACGACAGTGTAGTCAATCTGAAATCAGCATTATCCTGTCTCAAAAGAATTCTGTATTCTGCTCTCGATGTGAACATCCTGTAAGGTTCATCTACTCCCTTGGTTATCAGATCATCGATAAGAACTCCAATATAAGCCTGATCTCTCTTAAGAATAAATGGATCCTTTCCGGCTACTTTAAGATGGGCATTCATACCGGCTATAAGACCTTGAGCTGCTGCCTCCTCATAACCGGTTGTGCCATTGACCTGACCTGCCAGGAATAAACCATCAACATTCTTAAGTTCAAGAGTAGGTTTAAGCTGAGTAGGGTCAAAGTAATCATACTCAACAGCATATGCCGGACGGAAAACTTTCGCATTCTCGAGTCCTTCTATATGATGAAGAGCCTCCATCTGTATATCAAGAGGGAGAGACGAAGAAAAACCCTGAAGATAATACTCGTTGGTTCCCCTACCCTCCGGCTCAAGAAAAAGCTGATGTTCCGTCTTATCAGCAAAAGTCCTTAACTTATCTTCTATACTCGGACAATACCTCGGACCTATTCCGGTTATAAGACCTGAAAACAAAGGAGAATCAGCAAAACCACTTTTGAGAATGTCATGTACCTGCTGATTCGTATGTACTACAAAGCAAGGCATCTGAGGTGTTCCGTTCTGAGCGGTAGACAAGAAAGGAAGATATGAAAATTTATCAGGATCTTCATCTCCGAACTGATGGACCATCTTAGAAACATCAACAGACGAAATATCTATTCTTGGTGGAGTACCTGTCTTCATCCTTGCAGTAGAAATTCCCATTTCCACCAACTGACCGGTAAGACCATGTGACGGTAACTCCCCTATTCTTCCACCTTCAAACATAGTACGACCTATGAACATCCTTCCATCAAGAAAGGTTCCGGCTGTCAGAATAACTGTCTGAGAATTGAATTTTGCGCCTGTAGTCGTACATACGCCCGAAATTTTCGAACCATTGAAAAGAAAAGAAGTAACTGTATCTTGGTAAATATCTAATTTACAAGCACTTTCGAGTATTTTTCGCCAATATAGCGAGAATTGGATTTTATCACACTGAGCTCGAGGGCTCCACATGGCAGGACCTTTGGATCTGTTAAGCATCCTGAACTGAAGAGTTGAAGCATCCGTAACGATTCCCGTATATCCTCCAAGAGCATCTATTTCCCTGACTATCTGACCTTTAGCTATACCTCCGATAGCCGGATTGCATGACATCTGCGCAAATTTGTTCATATCCATAGATATGAGAAGCACAGATGATCCCATACGTGAAGCCGCCATAGCAGCTTCACAACCTGCATGACCACCTCCTACTACAATAACATCGTAAGTATTCTTCATGTACTAAATCAATTCTCTCAATGAAAGATAATAATTCTCCTTACTTCTCATTTCAGCGATATCCTCATCACAATGGTCATCATATCCGATCAGATGGAGAAGACCATGTACGATGACTCTGTTCAACTCATCAGAGAATTCAGTTCCATATTCAACAGAATTTTCCTTTACACTATCGACACTTATGAAAAGATCTCCTGATAACTTATCACCTTCACAATAATCAAAAGTGATTATATCCGTAAAGTAATCATGCTGAAGATATTTCTGGTTTACATCAAGTATATAATTGTCAGAACAGAATATGATGGAAATCTGTCCTATACGTCTGATTTCACTTTCAGCTACAAGACGTAACCATTTATTGTTTTTTGTCTTCCCTTTAAAAACAAAATCGGTATCTTCAAAAAAATACGAAATCATAAGGCAAATATTTTCTGCAAAGCTACAAAATGTATAAAAAGTTTGAAATAAAAAATATAATTTCTAACTTTACCGGGCAAAATGGAATATAAAAACTAACGATCAATATGGAAATCAAAAAGTCAGAAAAAGCCAACTTGGAAAACAAGAAGCTCCTGTTTATTGAATTGGGACTTGTTGTTTCATTAGGCATCACACTTCTTGCATTTGAATGGACCAGCAAGGAGACAAAGGTTTCAACTCTTGAGGATACAACTGAAGTAGTGCTTGAAGAAGAGATTATTCCTATTACTCAGGATACTCCTCCTCCTCCACCAGCAGCACCAAAGATTCCTGTACTTTCAGACCAGATCGACATCGTTGATGACGAGATTGAGATTGAGGATGATATGTTCATGAACCTTGAGGATGATGCAAATCTCGGTGTAGAGATCATGGATTATGTAGAAGTAGAAGAGGAAGTTGTAGAAGAGGAAGCTATTCCGTTCCAGCTCGTAGAGGAGAAGCCTTCATTCCAGGGTGGTGATGCCAACCAGTTCTCAAAGTGGGTGAACCAGAGACTTGTATATCCTGAGATCGCAAAGGAGAATGGTGTACAGGGTCGTGTTACTCTTCAGTTTACAGTGGAGAAAGACGGTACTGTAACAAAGGTAAAGGTTCTTCGTGGTGTTGACCCGTCACTTGACAAGGAGGCTGTACGCGTAGTTTCAATGTCTCCAAAGTGGAAGCCAGGAAAGCAGAGAGACCGTGCGGTTCCTGTAACCTATACCTTCCCTGTTATATTCCAGTTGAGATAATTATTTGAATTACAAATATATAATAAGGCCGACCAAACGATTTGATCGGCCTTATTTATTCTAATTAATATGGCTAAAATAACAGAAGAACAGCATAACGAAAAGGCTATATTTGTCGGTGTCATAAAACAAGGTGATGACGAAAGACAGATAATGGAATACCTTGATGAACTTGAGTTTCTTGCTGAGACAGCAGGAGCTATAGGTGTGAAGAAATTCAT